>DAOSXI010000022.1:4344-6687 GCA_035380385.1 Minisyncoccota bacterium | reverse complement strand
ATATCTGAAACTAATTTATTTATAAAATAAGTATTATGTATAGAAGCTAAAGTAGAAGCTAGCATCTCATTAGCCCGAAATAAATGAGCAATGTAAGCCTTGGTATAGTTCTTGCAAGTATAACAATTACAATCTTGTTCCACTTTTGAAAAATCATTTTTATATTTTTGATTAGTTATATTTATCTTTCCCTCTTTAGTAAACAAGCAACCATTTCGCGCCACTCTTGTTGGGCCCACACAATCAAATAAATCCACTCCATTTTCTATACCCATAAATAAGTCTTCTGGCTCGCCTATCCCAAGTAAATGACGAGGTTTTTCTTTGGGTAAAATTTGATTAACCCATTTTACCGCCGAAGACATATCTTCCTTAGCAAAAGAACCACCGATTCCGAAACCATCAAACCCTCTACCTTCTATTTCCATTTCGGCTATAGCCTTGGCTGATTTTTTACGGAGCTCTTCACTTCTGCCACCTTGGACTATTCCAAAAAGAGCTTGGGGATATAACGAAGCCGGATATTCTTTTTGAAATAGTCTGGCTCCTCGTCCTCCCTCACCCGAGGGCTTTTCAAAAAGAATATCTGGCGAAGTTTTTAAATCTAAGTTTGAGTCGCCAGAAAGTATCTTTTCAAAATCCCGTTCTTTTTCTTTCTCTAGATCTAAATGTTTTTTCAAGCTTCTTTTTGCCCAGGCGTGAGTTCGTGATAATGCTTCTTCTTGATAGCGTAAATTTTCTGTTGGTGAAGTACATTCATCAAAAGCAAATATAATATCAGCTCCTAAATTATGTTGAATTTCAATTGATTTTTCGGGGGTGATATAGTGCAAAGATCCGTCTAGGTGTGAGCGGAAAGAAACTCCATCATTACCAATAGTTGCTAATCTTGGAACTCCATCTAAAGCAGATGATCGCTCTGGAATCAATAAGCTTGGGTCGGTGATAGAAACAACCTTAGATAAATCTTTACCATAAGCTACCCCCAAAGAAAAAACCTGAAAGCCACCAGAGTCTGTCATCAGTGGTCCTTGCCAATTCATAAACTTATGCAAGCCTCCAGCTTTTTTTACTAACTCGTCTCCTGGTTGTAAATATAAATGATAGGTATTGGCTAAAACCACTTGGGTCTCGTTCCCCTCCAAACTTTCTGGTAAAACACTTTTGACTGTCCCCTTCGTTCCAACAACCACAAAAGATGGGGTTTTAATTTCTCCGTGTGGTGTTTTTAAAACGCCAGCTCTAGCTAGTGTTCCTTTTAATTCTTTTTCTATTTTAAAATCTAAGGATTTTTTCATAATTTATTTTTTATCTAGCTACTACATTCTTTAAACATCTATTATATAATAAAAAGGTCTTAAGGTCTTTAACTACTTTAAGGGTTTTACATTCAAGGGTAGCCCTCCAAAAGGAGGGCTACTTTTCCTTTTTGTTTTCTGTCTTTTAGTTTTCTCCCCCAAAGATTTGAAGCGTCTATAATCCATAAACACATGGATTGCTTTTTTATTAGCTTTTTTCAACTCTTAATATCTTATAAAATATGCTTGTTAGTTCCTCTTAACTTCTACCCATTTTAAATCTTGAATATTTACCGGGGAGCTTAGAATAATTTTTTTGTGAGGGTCAGCTGGCTCTGAAATAATCTCATCAACGGTCGCCAAAATAGAAGAATTATTACCTGGTAAATAAACCTTAGCCCCATTTAAAACTGATAACTCCACGGGCACTATAGCTTCAAAATTACCACCTCCACGACCAACTAAACTTAAGCTAATATTTAGTTCATCCAAAAAAGCTTCTGTTATTTGGCTAGGATTAGAAAACAAAGTAGCCGAAGAGCTATTCTTATAAACTTTTTCTATTTTAGCTATTGGGATATGACCATTTGCATAAATTAAATCCCCTTCTTCTACTTCATCCAGAAGACCAACATCTACAATAAAAGTATTATAAAAAGACTGATTATTTTTAGACAAGATATTAGCTAAAATAAAATCTCCAGAAGAAGGTAAACGGTTGATTATTTCCTTTAGCTCAAAATTCTCTGTTTCTAAAATCTGATAATCTATATGAGATAATTCCAGCTCTAGATTCTGAGCTCTTAATTTTTGGTTTTCTTCAAATAGACTCTTCTTTGACTTTATTAGAAAACCTAAATTATTTACACTCTTTGTTATAAAGTTACTAGATACCCAAAGAGGTCGCCCGACATAATTAAAAAACTGGCCAGATAAACCAACTAACCCTGTTAAAAATAAAATTATAAAAATAGATAGGATTATTATTCTCCTAGCTCTTTTGTTTTTCTTTTTATCTAGATATTGATTCTTCATCTGTTTTTAA
>DAOSXI010000022.1:0-4244 GCA_035380385.1 Minisyncoccota bacterium | reverse complement strand
ATGTCTGTATCTGTCACAATAACTTGCCTAGGTAGACCAGTTACTAAATCACGCCCTCTAACCTCCGCCTCAAGAGCTTGACTCTCCGAAACACTGGCAATAGCAATTTTAATATTTTCAGCAGTCCTTTCTCCAATTAGTAGCTTAAATTCATCTTTAATATAATTTATAATATCTCCGTTTAATAAGTCTCCAGCTACTTTGATATTTTTAGAACAAACAACTCCTGATAAAGAGATAACGGCTACATCTGTCGTCCCTCCTCCAATATCTACAATAACTGAACCCATAGCTTCTTTAACTGGTAAGTGAATACCAATTGCGGCCGACATTGGTTCTTCTATAATATAAACCTCTCTAGCCCCAGCAGATCTAGCAGCATCTTCAACTGCCCTAATCTCAACATTTGTTATACCCGTTGGTACGCCAATAACAACTCGTGGTCTTAAAATTTTCTTAGATATCCTTTCTGTTTTGTTAATTAAATAAGTAATCATTTCTTCTGCTACCTCAAAATCAGAAATAACCCCATCCACAATAGGTTTAACCGCTTTGACATGTCCGGGAGTTCGGCCCAACATTTGTTTAGCTTCAGCCCCCACCGCTACAATTTGCCCAGTCTTTTGATTAACAACTACGACAGAAGGCTCGTTGATAACAATACCGTGTCCTTTTAAATAGACCAGCGTGTTGGCCGTGCCTAGATCAATTCCGATATCATTAGAAAACATTTGGCAAATTTTTTTAAACATAATACTATAAATTAAATAGTTCTTCTCTTTTGACTATTCTTTCTTTTTCTTCTGTTCTCTTTTTCAATTCATATCCTCCTTCCATTACTGTTCTATTAGAAATAATTACTCTAAAAGGTATTCCCATTAAATCTGAATCTGCAAATTTTTCTCCGGCACTAACATCTTCTCGGTCATCATATAGAACCTCTATTCCCTTTTGGATTAATTCTTTATATAAATCTTCTGCCTGCTGTAAAACTTTTTCATCTTTACCTAAGCTCAATAAATGTATTTTAAAAGGGGCTATGCTCTCTGGCCAAATTATTCCCCTATCATCAGAAAGGACTTCCACTACTGTGCCCATTAATCTACCTAAACCAATTCCATAAGAACCCATTATTACTAACTTTTCTTGTCCATCTTTGTCTTTGTAAGTTAGATTAAATGGTTCGGTAAACTTAGTTCCTAAAGAAAAAATATTTCCAACTTCTATAGACTTTTTTTCAATTAAATCTTCTCTTTTAAGCCCTAAAGATTTTAGCTCTTGATCGTCATATATTTCTTTGTTTATAGCCAACCCCCTATTCTCATCTAAATAAATAGTATCTTCTCCAGCTCCGGTGAGCGTCTGAAATTCATGGGAGTATTTAGAAAAAGTTCCTCCAGAAGCAAAGGTTAAATAAGTTAAATGACCTATTCCCACTCTTTTGAAAATATTTTTATAAGCCTCCTTAGCTTTTTCGTAAAAAACATTATGCTCTTCTTCATCTTTAGAAAAAGAATATAAGGCCTTCCAGAAAAATTCACGACCCCTTAATATGCCCGATTTACTTCTTGCTTCATTTCTAAATATCTCTTTGAAATCATAAGGGTAAGCGGGAAGATCTTTGTAAGAATTTATATGCTGTTTTAAAATGTTGGCATATGCTTCTTCGTTGGTAAAAGATAGGCCTAAATCTCCTCCATTTTTTAATTTAGTTTTAAACCAAATATCCACGACACTATCATCCCAACGCCCTGTTTTATCCCAAACATCTTTATTCTGGAAAATAGAAGTCTTCATTTCTGTCCCTCCGATTTTATCCATTTCCTCTCTTATTATTCCTTCTATTTTTTTTAAGACTCTTAACCCAAGGGGTAAATATGAATAGACTCCCGACATTTCTTTAAAAACATAACCGGCTTTAATTAATAACTCCGCATTAAGAGAAACTTCGTCAGATGGGCTTTCTCTTTGTGTTTTGGTAAATAAAAGTGATTGCTTCATATAATCACCATATTACCCTAAAAACAAACCCTAGTCAAAAATTTTGAGTTGCAAAATAATGTCTTTTCTGTTATTATAGTGTTCGTTCCGTGGTCCAACGATTAGCGTTGGATTAGCCTTAACTCTTAGTTTCGGCAAGCTGGAATGCTTAAAAACGGAACTTTATAAGATAATTTATTAACTTAAAAGTTAATAAGAATAATTAATCATAAAATGGATACACAAAATATTGTAGATGATATGTTTCGTGCCGGGGTTCAATATGGATACTCTAAAAGCCGTCGACACCCCTCTGTCAGTCCTTATGTCTTCACGACAAAAAATGGTCTAGACATCATAGACATAGAAAAGTCAGAAATTTTATTAGAAAAAGCTTGTCAAGAAGTGTCAGCCTTAGCTGCTAGCGGAAAGGTGATTCTTTTTGTTGGAACAAAACCTGAATCTAGACAACAAATTACCGAGACCGCCTTGGCCTTAGAAATGCCTTATGTCTCTGAGAGATGGGTTGGAGGAGCTTTAACTAATTTTTCAGAAATAAAAAAGAGGATTAGTAAATTGCTAGAGATGAGAGAACAAAAAGAAAAAGGAGTTTTTGAGAAATATACCAAAAAAGAAAAACTTTTAATTGACAGAGAGATGGAAGATATGACCAGAAACTTTCAGGGGCTAACTAGTATTTCTAAAAATCCAGATGCTGTCTTTGTTGTTGACCCCAAGAAAGAACATATTGCTGTATCTGAAGCTAAAAAATTAGGGTTGCCTGTATTTGCTGTTCTTAACACAGATTGTAATTTAAAAGAGATAGATTACCCTATTGTTGGAAATGATGCCTCTGTTACGAGTATCACTTTCTTTTTGGATAAAATAAAAGAAGCTTACCGTAAGGGGGCTAGTGGAATTAATAATTAATATAACTCTTTTGAGTCTTAAATAAATATGTCTACTAAAATAACAGCAGAATTAGTTAAAGAATTAAGAGACGCTACTGGTGTTTCTGTGATGCAATGTAAAAACGCCCTGGAAGAAGCCGAGGGTGATATGGATAAAGCCTTAATAATCTTAAAAAAAATCTCAAGTAATATTGCTCTTAAAAAAGCTGAGAGAAATGCAAAAGATGGGATTGTTGTCGTTAGGCAAAAAGATAACCACGGACTTATTTTAACATTACACTGCGAGACTGACTTTGTCGCAAAAAACGAAGACTTTATAAATCTAGCTAATAGCCTTGCGGACTCTGCCATAAATGAGGGAGTAGACAAAATGAAAGAAAACTCAAGCGAGATGATTAATACCGTTATTCAAAAAGTGGGTGAAAAAATTGAGATTGGAAACATAGCAGAAATTGAAGGAGATATTTTAAACAACTATGTTCACAATAATAAAGCTGCGGTAATTGTTGCCCTCAACAAAGGAACAGAAGAATTGGCAAAAGATATTGCTATGCACATTGCCGCTATGAAGCCCGCTTATGTTAAAAAAGAAGATATTAGAGATGAAGACAAAGTTAAAGTTGTAGAAGTTTTCCAAAAAGAAGTAGAAGAATCCGGTAAAGAGGAAGATATTAAGAAAAAAATGCTAGAAGGAAAAATCAATACTTATTTCAAAGAACAAACCTTAATGGATCAAATGTTTATTAAAGATCAAAATATTTCAATTGAAAAATTGTTATCGGATAATGGAGCAGAATTCTCTTCATTTATTCATGTATCAATAATCTAAAATGACTCTTGCTATTATAATTTTCCTAATTTCTATCGCCTTCTTGTTTGGAATGCTTTTTTATAGAGCTTGGGAAATAAAAAAAGGGAAAGTTGAGAAGCCAGACGAAAATACAAATTTTTTACCGGCTGTGTATTTTAGACAAATTGAAAAGATTATGCTATATTGGACAAAACGTGGCGTTCAATGGATCATATTAGTGGCCGTCAAATACTGGACAATCTTCGTTGAGGAAAGTAAAAAATTGATTAACAGAAAATTTCCGAAAGTAAAAGATTTATTTAAAAAGATAGGTCGAAAGAAAAACCATGGGGCTTTTATCAAAAAAGCCATGATAGAATCAAGGTTTAAAATAAAGAAAGTTAGAGAAAAGGTCAAGAAAGAATACGAGGATTTGGTTGATTAGATTTTTAGGTAAGTTATTGTGGTATTTTGAAAATTATAAACAAGCCGCTTTAGCTCAGTTGGTAGAGCAACGCTTTTGTAAAGCGAAGGTCCTCAGTTCAAGTCTGAGAAGCGGCTCA
>DAOSXI010000021.1:0-6735 GCA_035380385.1 Minisyncoccota bacterium | reverse complement strand
ACTATCCTTGGTTTAATTAAAGATAGGCAAGATCAAAATCCAAACAGCATGCTAGATAATTATATTGCTAGCCAGCAAAAAAATGATAGTTTTTCTGGAGAGGTAGCTAAAGATGAATCCGAAGAAGCCCCCCTGGATGATCGTTCTTTGGATGAGATAGAAAAAGCTGAGGAGGATGTTGATTTATATAACATCAATAATTTTTCAATTTAATTTTTTCCAAAAGACATAAAACGCGACAATAAATCATTATCTTTGAGATAATTATTTATGTGTTTTTTGGCTAAGGGAGTTTTAACGAAACTAAGCCACTTGAAAGATGGGTGCCCGTTTTTATTTATTAATATTTCTACTTTGTCATTGGTTTTTAGGATTGTATTTAGGGCTGAATTTTTTCCATTAATCCTAGCACTCCCCGCATGGTTACCAATATAGGTGTGGACGGCATAAGCAAAATCTAAAGCACAAGATTTTTCTGGAAGATCTATAATATCTCCAAGGGGAGTAAAAACGAATATTCTATCTTTGAAAATATCTACTTTTAACGGTTGGTCTAGCTTGGTTTTATTTTTGAATAAGGTATTTAATTTATAAGACCAATCTTTTTGTTTTGGAGAGACATTTTCTTTTTTGTATTTTTCTTTATAAGCGAAATGGGCGGCTAGACCATTTTCGGCTTGTTGGTGCATTTCGTAAGTCCTTATTTGAACTTCTATTAAACCCCCAGTCTCAGTTGATACGATAGTGTGGATACTTTGATAGCCATTATTTTTAGGGGAAGCAATATAATCTCTTATTCGGTCTATTTTAGGAGGCCATTTACCATGAATTAAACCTAAGATGGTATAGCAATCTAGGGTAGATGAGACAATTATTCTAATCGCAATAATGTCATAAATCTTATCTATCCCAATATTGTAACGCTCAAGTTTTCGCCACAAAGAATAAAGATGTTTTTGCCGATAATTAATCTCTGCGTTTTTTATACCAGCTTCATAGATCATTTGGCTAATACTTTCTTTGGCCTCTAAAAGGTATCTCTCTTTAACTCCACTTTTCTCCCTAAGCATTTTTTTGATTGCTATGTATTGGTCTGGGTAGGCATATTTAAAAGCAGAATCTTCTAGTCTAGATTTTAACTTAGATAAAGATAATCTGTTGGCCAAGGGAGCATAGATCTCAAGGGTTTCCATGGCTAATCTTTTTTGTTTTTCTTTTTCAACGAATTGTAAAGTTTCTATATTGTGTAATCTTTCGGCCAGTTTAATGATTAAGATTCTAATGTCTTCAGCTTCATAAATGAAAAACTTTCTTAGATTTTCTATATTTCTTTCTGGTCCTTTATATTTAATATGACTGAGTTTGGTTACTCCGTTAATTAAATTAAATATATCTTGTCCGAACTCTTTTTCTATTAGTTTGGGGTCAACTGAAGTATCTTTTAAACAATCATGAAGTAATCCCGCTGAAATAATCATTGGGTTCATATCTAGCTCGGCTAAAATTTTAGCAGTAGAAGCGGGGTGAACAAAATAAGGTTCACCATTTTTTCTTTTTTGCCCTAGATGGGCCTTTTTGGCAAAATTATAAGCTTTTTCTATTAGTTTTTTATCTTCCTCGTGAGAATTTTTAACCAAGGAAGATATTTCTTCAAAGGTTGGTAGCATGTTATTTTAAGTTATTTTTTTAAGAGATTTTGTTTAATTTGTCTGGGCGAAAGTTTGGGCACTTAGGATCACTACATCTTTCGGGAATAGTTTTTGTGCCCTCCATCATTAAAGATCCACAAATTGGACAAATATTACCTGTTGGTTTAGCTTTCATAGCAAACTTACAATCTGGGTAATTAGAGCAAGAATAGAATATACCAAAACGGCCTCGCCTTTCAACAATCTCTCCGTCTTTACACAAAGGGCACTTAACCCCAGTCTTTTTTTTGGCTTCTTCGGCCTCATCTTTTTTAATGAACTTACATTTAGGATAACGGGAGCAAGCTATAAATGTTCCATATCTCCCTTGTTTTTCTACTAGTTTTCCTTCTTCTTTGTCTCCACAGAGGGGGCATTTTTCTCCAGTCTCCTTGGGTCCCTCTAATATTTTTCCTTCCATTGTTCTGGCTCCATCACATTCTGGATATTTAGCACAAGAGTAAAATTTTCCAGTTCTAGATAATTTAATAATCATTTGACCATCACATAGTGGGCACTTAATATCTTCTGGGGCATTTCCTAAATTAGTGGCTTTTTCTAATTTCTCCTTACTCTTAACTTCTTTTTGGAAAGGGGTATAAAAACTTTTTAGGGTTTTAACATAATCTCTTTTACCGTTTGAGATATCATCCAATTCATCTTCCATCTTGGCAGTGAAATCATCACTAATATAATTTGCGAAATTGTCTTCTAGAAAACTAGAGACAACATCTCCCGTGTCGGTGGGGAATAAAGTTCTGCCTTCTTTGGTCACATAACCCCGGTCTTCAATTGTTTTCATAATTGAGGCATAAGTTGAAGGCCTACCAATTCCTCGGCTCTCTAACTCTTTGATTAGGCCTGCCTCAGTATAACGGCTAGGTGGCTCAGTTTCCTTTTGTGTGCTTTTTATTTCAATAACTTTAATATCTTGGTCCTTTAAAACTTCTGGCAATTCTACATCTTCCCCTCGGGCAGCTGTTTCGCAAATTAGCCAACCAGGGAATAAAACTCTTGAACCATTAGCCGTGAAATCAGGAATACTTCTGTCTTTAATATTGGCTATGATCTTGGTCTTTAAGAGCTTAGCGTCAGCCATTTGAGAAGAGAGTGTTCTTTGCCAGATTAATTTATAAAGTTTCTTTTGGTCTTCGGTATTACCGGCTTGTATTTTTTCAATGTGCGTAGGTCTAATGGCTTCGTGAGCCTCTTGAGCGTTTTTAGATTTTGTTTTATAGAAACGGGGTTCGGCATACTCACTACCATATTTTTTTTCAATAAAACTAACGATCTGATTTTGGGCAATAACTGATAAATTTGTGCTATCTGTTCTCATGTAAGTTATATATCCTGCTTCATAAAGCTTTTGGGCAACTTGCATTGTTTTAGAAGGGGAGAATCCCAGTCTTGTGCTGGCAGTCTGTTGTAAAACAGATGTTGTAAACGGAGGTCGGGGTTGTCTTTTTTGTTGGCTTGTTTTTAAATCAACAATAAACCATTTTTCTTCTTGACCTTTTTTTAATATCTCTTCAACGATTTTTTCATCAGTTGGTTCTTTGGTGCAGGTTAAGGTTATCTTATCTTTTTTAATTGTTTCAAATAGGCCATCTATTGTCCAAAATTTTTCAGGAATAAAAGACCTGATTTCTCTTTCTCTTTCCATTATAATTCTCATGGCTGGAGACTGAACTCGTCCGGCAGATAATCCATATCTAACTTTTTTCCAAATAAGACCAGATAAATCATAACCAACTAAACGATCTAGAACTCTTCTAGCTTCTTGAGCTTTAACTAGATTAAGATCAATATCTCGGGGGTTTTTAATGGCTTCTCCAACTGCTTCTTTAGTAATTTCATTAAATGTAGCTCTTTTAATGGGAGCTTTTATTTTTTTATCCCCATCTAAGATTTCCTTAAGATGCCAAGAGATAGCTTCTCCTTCTCGGTCTGGGTCTGTGGCCAAAATAATCTCATCAGCTTTTTGAGATAGATTTTTCAATTCGGCGACAACTTTTTCCTTACCTTTTGATATCTCATATTTAGGGACAAAACCAGCCGCTATATCAATAGCGTTTTTGTTTGATTTAGGTAAATCTCTAATATGACCAACTGAAGCTCTGACGGTATAAACTCCGTTTAAGTACTTTTCAATCGTTTTAGCTTTTGATGGTGATTCTACAATTAATAATTTCATCTGTAATGACAAGTATTACATGAATTAGACTAATTTTGCAAATAATAGAATTAAAGCCTTAATATTTGTCCATTACTTTCCTTGATTAAACCACGAACTTCCATAATTGATAAAAGAGCATTAGCTTCTGAAGTTTCTAGGCCAGATAAAATAATTAAATCATCTCTATCCATTGGCTCTGTCAATAATTGAAGAATGGCTTTTTCTTCAGGCTGACAAGATTGATACCGAAGTGTCTCTTTGAAAGAAGAAGTGTCAAAACCGAGGGCCTCCAAGATATCTTCACTTGTAGTTACGGGTATAGCTCCTTCTCTAATCAGCCAATTAACCCCATTGGCGTTGTTAGAAAAAATAGACCCTGGAACAGCCAAAACATCTTTATTGTAATCTAAGGCTAGGCGAGCAGTAATTAAAGATCCGGATTTCATTTCAGCTTCAATTATTAAAACCGCCTTGGAAATACCAGCCATCAATCTGTTTCTTTTTGGGAAAGAGTAAACGGTGGCAACAGAATCTGGTTCAAATTCAGAAATTAGACAACCACCATTTTTAATTATTTTTTCAGCTAGATTTAAATTATTTTTTGGGTATAAAACTTTTTTATTAAGCCCTGAGCCTGGAAAGGCGATTGTTGTGAGTCCTGCTTCTAAGGCAGATTGGTGAGCAATACTATCTATTCCGATAGCTAAACCCGAAACGATTACAATAGGGTAACCAGAAAGCCCGGTAATTAATTTTTGGCAGACATCTTTACCATAATTAGAATATTTTCTTGAACCAACGACGGCTAAATAAATATATTTTGGATCTGGTAATTTACCCCGAGCATAAAGTTTTTCTGGAGGCTGGGGAATCTCCAAGAGTTGTTCTGGCCAGTCTTCTTTTTTGATTTGGTATATTTTATCCATCTATCTTATTATACTCTACTTATTATTTAAAAAACCTTTGACGAACGACAAAAAGTATTTTTTATTTGCCGAGGTCTTGCCTTAGCAAATAAAACACACAAGCTTAGTTAGTCTAGATAGTATTTAGAGATGAATAATTTAGCAATTGTTTAATGGCTTATTTTTTTATATAATAGATTCATATGTTAGACATAAAATTTATAAGAGAAAATAAAGAGATAATTAAGGCTGGGGCCAAGAAAAAACATCTAGATGAAGAAATAGACAAGCTTTTAGAGGCCGACCAAAAGAGGTTAGATTTATTATCTAAGGTAGAATCATTAAGGGCTGAGCAGAATAAGGTTAGTCTATCAATGGGTGGGACATTAAGTGATGGAGAGAGGGCGCAGTTGATAGAAGAGATGCGTTTAGTCAAAGAAGAATTAAAAGAAAAAGAAGAAGAGTTGCGTCAGATTATGACAGAGTGGCAGTCGTTGATGCTCACGGTTCCGAATATCCCAGATATTTCCGTTCCTGAAGGTAATAGCGATGAAGATAATGTTGAAGTTAAACAATGGGGCGAAAAACCAAATTTTTCATTTGAGCCGAAAGATCATATTGACTTAATGACTAACCTAAAAATGGTTGATTTTGACCGGGGGACCAAGGTTCATGGGTTTCGGGGTTATTTTTTAACAGGAGATGGAGCTAAACTTTCAATGGCTATTTGGAATTATGCTTTAGATTTTTTCTCTAATTTAGGGTTTATACCAGTTATTCCTCCTGTTATTATTAGACGAGAAACTTTTATGGGAACTGGTTACTTACCTCAAGGAGAAGAAGATTTATACAAAACTCAAGATGGAGATTTTCTTGCGGGGACAGCAGAGGTTCCCTTAATGGGTTTTCACCAAGATGAAATTTTAGATAAAAACGATTTACCCAAAAAGTATTTAGGCTTTTCTCCTTGTTTTCGTAGGGAAGCTGGTAGTCACTCAAAAGATATTAAGGGTCTTATTAGGGTTCATGAGTTTTATAAATGGGAACAGCTAATTTTATGCGAAGCTTCTCATACTGAAAGTGTTAAATATCACGAAGAGATAAACAAGAACATTGAGAGTTTTATTGAATCTTTAGAAATACCATATCACACCGTTGTCAATTGTGGGGGGGATCTCGGAATGGGTCAGGTTAAAAAGTATGATGTTGAATTGTGGGTACCAAAAGAAAATAAATACAGAGAAATTGGGTCAGCTTCTTACTTCCACGATTTTCAGACTCGTCGCCTGAATATTCGTTATCGTGATGATGATGGTAAATTAAGATATGCTCACTCCCTAAACAGCACTGCTATACCGACTCCTAGAATTTTAGTTTCTTTAGTTGAGAACTTCCAGCAAGAAGATGGTAGCATAAAAATTCCTTCAGTTTTGCAAAAATATTTTGGTAAAGAAGTAATTTCATAAAAAAATGAGAGATATACCAAGATCTCCACGTATTGAAGAATTGAGGCGAAAACGCCAAAAGAGAAATTTAGGTTTGGCTTTTTTGTTACTCCTAACCTTGTTCCTAATTCTCATTGGTTTATCTCTTTTATCAAGAATAAGAGGGCTTTGTATTAATCAAATAGAAATAAACGGAAATAATGTAATCAAAAAAAATGAAATTGAAACTCTAGTTAGTAAACACCTAGAGGGTAAATATATTTATCTTTTTCCTAAGTCTAATAGTTTAATTTACCCAAGAGTAAAAATATACAATGATTTAATTTATAGTTTCCCGCGAATAGAAGATCTTTTTGTTTATGTAGAGAAATTTAAAACACTCAAAATAGACATCACGGAAAGAGCTGGATCTTATTTGTATTGTGGCAAAGAAATTCCTGAAGAAGAGAGTGAAGTTGGGGAGAATTGTTATTTTATTGATCAAGATGGTTATATATTTGATAAAGCCCCTTATTTTTCTG
>DAOSXI010000020.1:0-7091 GCA_035380385.1 Minisyncoccota bacterium | reverse complement strand
TTTGCGTACTCTTTTGTGGAAGCTATTCTTGTAGTGGCTTATCTTTACGCTCGGCGAAGTATGTTTTTGAGTAGTCGGACTACTCAATTTACCGCTCTCGTTCACGATCGTGAAGTTGGGCGGTAAGTTATATTACCATCTAATTCGCGACCGCGAAGCTGGTGGTAATATGCTTTGTAGCGAGACTGTGGTTTAAGTCAGGTGCATATATTATTATTTTATGCTATATTTGGGCTAGTTTAATATTTTGGTATACCCCCTATGGAACAAAAGAGGGGCTTATATTAGTTATGAAGAAAAAAGAGGAAGATAAAATAATAATCAAAGGCGTTAAAACAAACAATTTAAAGAATATAAATGTTGAAATGCCTCGTAATAAAATAATAGCTATCACTGGAGTTTCTGGCTCGGGTAAATCATCTCTTGCCTTTGATACTATTTTTGCCGAAGGACAGCGTCGTTACGTTGAATCTCTTTCTTCTTATGCTAGACAGTTTTTAAATCAAATGCCAAAGCCGGATGTTGAAGAAATAACAGGTCTATCTCCCGCTATTTCTATTGACCAAAAATCACGCTCTAATAATCCTCGTTCCACAGTGGCAACAATTACAGAGATATATGATTATCTGAGAGTACTTTACTCTAGAATAGGCCACCCGCATTGTCCTGTCTGCGGGCAAGAGATTAAAAAACTTTCCACCGAAGAAATTTTGAATTTTATTATAGAAAAAATAGAAAATATTGAAAAAAATTCTAAGAAAAAAGATGTCCTTGGTGTTAAGTGGAATGATGAGTCAATTAAGATATTGTCTCCAGTTGTTAGGGGTAGAAAAGGGGAGTATTATCAATTACTTTATGATTTATTAAACAAAGGATTTACTGAAGTTAGAATTGACGGAGAGATTAAGAAGTTAAGAGATAGAATAGAAATGGCCAAGAACAGAAAACACGATATTGAAATTATCGTTGATTCTTTCCAAGTCCATGAATTTAAGGATAATAAAGAAGATTCTCGGATGAGGCTGGCTGAATCGGTTGAAAGAGCTATTTTAGAATCTGAAGGCTTGGTCCTAGTTGTCTTTGGAGAAAATAGAAACAAAAAAACTAAATCAAAAGAGGAAGGGGTGGAAGAATTTTTAATGTCCACTAAGTTTGCTTGTCCCCACGATGGCTTTTCTTTCCCAGAAATAGAGCCAAGATTATTTTCTTTTAATTCTCCCTACGGGGCTTGCCCTTCTTGTAATGGACTGGGAACAAAATATTTTGGAGGGCAAGAAGTTTGTCCAGATTGTGGAGGTCAGCGTTTGAGACAAGAAGCCCTCAATGTTTTTTTGGGTAATGAAAAAAAAGATAAAAAGGGTAAAGAAGATGAACATGCTCCTTTTTTGAATATCGCTGATTTGACGAAATTGACCATAGAACAAACGGCTGACTTTTTTGTTAATCTCAAACTAAGTCCAAAAGAAAAAGAAATATCTAAAAATGTTATAAATGAAATAGAATCTAGGCTACAATTTTTATTAAATGTTGGACTTGATTATTTATCTTTAGATAGAAGAGCCAATACTTTATCTGGGGGTGAGGCTCAAAGAATTCGTTTAGCTAGTCAGCTAGGTTCTCGGTTAGTTGGGGCCTTGTATGTTTTAGACGAGCCAACAATTGGTTTACACCAAAGAGATAATGATAAATTGATTAAAACACTAGAGGATTTAAGAGATATTGGTAATACCATTATTATTGTTGAACATGATGAGGATACAATATATGCCTCTGATTATATTGTTGATATTGGTCCCAAGGCTGGGGTTCATGGTGGTCATTTAATTGTGTCTGATTATTTAGATAAATTATTAAGCGCTCCAAATAATACTTCAAAATCTAGAACCTTGGCTTATTTAAGAGAAGAAGTAAGTATTGCTATCCCAGAAAAAAGGCGAAATAACGATAAGGGTTCATTAAAAATTGTTGGTGGAAAAATATTTAATATTGATAATATGAATTTAGAAATTCCACTTGGACGACTAGTTACGATTACAGGTGTTTCTGGTTCTGGTAAAAGCTCTTTAATGTATGAAATTTTATATAAAAATCTAAGAGCTCGATATGACCGTAGTTTTAGAACAGCTCAAGTCTTTAATTGTGCTTCTTTCTCTGGAACAGAATATTTATCACGAGTTATTTTAATTGATCAATCACCAATTGGACGAACCCCTCGCTCAAACATTGCTACTTACACTGGGGCTTTCACTTTAATAAGAGAACTTTTTGCTAGTACTAGTGAGGCTCGGATTAGAGGATGGAAGGCCAACCGATTTTCTTTTAATGTTAAAGGAGGGCGATGTGAAGCTTGTCAGGGAAATGGAGAAATTGCTGTTGAAATGCATTTCTTGCCAACCGTCTATGTGACCTGTGATGTTTGCCACGGCAAGAGATTTGATAAAGAGACTCTGACGGTTAAATACAAGAAGAAAAATATCCACGAAGTCTTAGAAATGACAGTGGAAGAAGCCCTCTCCTTTTTTGAAGATATTCCAGGGATTTATGATCGGCTAAAAACCTTAATGGATGTGGGTTTGGGCTATATCAAGCTAGGACAATCAGCCACGACTCTTTCTGGGGGAGAAGCCCAAAGGGTTAAAATATCGGCTGAATTATATCGTCCCCACCTAGAAAGAACTATCTATTTACTTGATGAACCAACCGTTGGCTTGCATTATGATGATGTTAAAAATCTTTTAGATGTCTTAGATAAATTAGTGGCTCGTGGAAATTCGGTTGTCTTAATAGAACACAATATGGATATTATAAAAAATTCGGATTATATTATAGACATCGGGCCAGAGGGAGGTCTAAAGGGAGGCAAGGTTGTTGCTTGTGGGACACCCGAAGAAATTGTAAACAAAGAAGCAGGTTTTACTGCTAAATATCTAAAACGGATTTTGAAAAAGAAAAAATCTTAAGACTTATGAAAATTAAAGATTTAAAAAAGAATAATTTACCTGACAAACCAGGGGTTTATTTCTTTAAAAAAGGAAAAGATATTCTTTATTTTGGCAAGGCAACTTCTTTAAAAAGTAGAGTAAGGAGTTATTTTTCAAAAGATTTAATAAACACAAGAGGGCCGATGATTTTAGATATGGTCACCTTAGCTGATAATATAGCCTGGCAAGAAACTGACAGTGTACTAGAGGCCTTAATCGCTGAAGCTAATTTAATTAAAAAGTATCAGCCCAAATACAATACTAAAGAAAAAGATAATAAAAGCTTTAATTATGTTTGCTTAACTAAAGAAGATTTACCGAGGGTTTTGATTGAAAGAGAGAGGCTTTTAGAAAAAGGGAAATATCAAGCTGTTTATGGTCCTTTTCCTAAGGGGGGAGAATTAAAAGAGGCCATACGTATAATAAGGCGGATATTCCCATTTCTTGATAATGATTCAGTTAAGAAAAATAATAAACAATTTTATGACCAATTGAAATTAAATCCATCTAGTCAAATAGAATACAAAAAAAATATCAAACATTTAAAATTATTTTTTCAGGGCAAGAAAAAAAGTATTCTAAGTAGCTTGAAAAAAGAAATGATGAAGAAAGCTTTGGAGCAGAAGTTTGAACAAGCAAGTGAGATTAAAAGAAAAATTTTTGCCTTAGAACATATCAACGATATTTCTTTAATAAAGAAAGAAAGCTTGTCTTATGAAAATGGTTTTAGAGTAGAGGCTTATGACATAGCTCATATGTCGGGGCTTAATATGGTCGGGGTTATGGTTGTTTTAGAAAATGGACAACCGAGTAAGAAAGAATATCGTAAGTTTATAATTCGGACTAGAAGCAAAGCCGATGACATTGGGGCTTTGAGAGAAGTTTTAGAAAGACGATTAAAACATACTGATTGGCCACTACCTTCCTTAATTGTCTTAGATGGAGGCTTGGCTCAGAAAAATATTGGGGAGAAAGTTTTAAAAGAGAATAAGATAAAAATATCCGTTGTCTCTGTCGTCAAAGACGAAAGACATAAACCTAAAGCTATTTTAGGAGAAAAAAGTTTGTCTCACAAATACAAAGAATTAATTTTAATTGCTAATTCGGAGTCACATCGTTTTGCTATTAATTTTCATACCCAAAAAAGAAACCAAAAATTTTTAAAATAATTTCTTTCATCTTTATTAGTTGCTATAATAGAAGTATATGAAAAGAGTCGGAGTTATTAGGGGTAATCTAAACAACCGGACTAAAAATAGCCTAGAAAATGGCAGTCGGGTTATTTCTTATTTTTCTCTAGAGCAAATGAGGGACTCTTATAAATTGGTAGATATTTTTATTGACCAAGGAGAAAAATGGTATCTCAATGGAGTTTTAACTGATTTAGACAAGATTGCCCAGCAGGTGGATGTGGTTATAAATACAATTTATGGTGATTTTGGAGAAGATGGGAAAATACAGCAGATATTAGATCAGCTTGATATTTCTTATGTCGGGTCAGACCCTGTCGCTTCTGCTTTAAGTTATGACAAGAATACTACGAAGATAGCTTTATCTAATTTGAAAATTAGAAGCCCCCGCCATTTACTTTTCCCTGCTTATTTTAGAGATTTAGATTCTAGTCAAAACGAAAGTGAAATTAGAGAGCAGAAAAAAGAGTATGCCACAAATAAAGCAAGAGATGTTTGGGCTAAATTATCACCTCCTTGGATAATTAAACCCCTAACTGGCGGTTCCTCTTTGGGCGTTATTGTTTGTAACTCAATAGAAGATTTAGTTCAAGCTTTTTTAGCGGGAGTTGAGGCTGACAGTAGTTTAATTGCAGAGGAATATATTAAGGGCCAGGAGGGTTCTATTGTTTCAATTAATAATTTTCGGGGACAAGATATTTATACTTTTCCGCCGGCTCAAATTATAATTCCAAAGGATAAAGCTTTCTGTGATAGTGAATTAAAAAATTCTGGAAAGGTGAAGATTGTTTGCCCAGGTAATTTTCCAACAAGTCAGAGTAAAGAAATAGAAAAAATAGCCAAACAAATACACAAAGAATTAAATCTTAGGCATTATTCTAAAATAGATTTTATTATTAATCGTAATGGTATATATATTATTGAGATAAATACTATTCCTGAATATCAAGATAATTCAGTTTTAAATAATTCTTTATTGTCTGTCGGCTCTAATATGGTAGAGTTTTTAATTCACTCTATAGATATGGCCCTGACTAAGGATTAAGGTTTTCTATTTTATTTTTACGAAATAAATCTAAAAACCCAAATAGATATTTGGTGCCGTTCTTTGAAAGATTAAACAATATGGCTAGGGTTAAAACAAAGATGGCTGTTGTGGTACTGAAGAAAGAGATTATAATTGCCACAATAGCTGAGAAAACGGGAAATAGAATATGCACATAGGCATGGGAGTTTTCTGTTTCTGTAAACGGAGTATTTTCTATGTTCTTAGATTTAATAGCATATCTTCTCATGACAAACAAAACTAAACCAATCAGAATAACATTAACAGCGAAAGCAATGACTGTAACTTTTGAGTTGGGATAACTACCCAAGAAGTTAGAGAAGAAGGGGATAAGGGCAACTAAGAATAAAAACAATCCATTTAAGTTAGAGAAATGAACATCTATGTTTTTAGCTAAGACAGAGGCGATGAAATGATTAGATCGCCAATAAGTAAATAACAAAGAAAAACTTAAAATATAATTTATTAAGAGAGGCAAAATGCTAATTAGAAGATCAAATATTTGCTTATCCACTAAAGAGCCAGAAAAATAAGGTATCCTTATTTCAAAGACTAAAATAGTCATAACGATGGCAAAAATACCATCTGATAATGCGTCTAATCTTGTTTGTTTCATAATATAAATTATAGCATAGAGAAATAATACAAGTCACGCGGTGTTTGACTTATTAGACCTATTGGGGTAATGTGTAGACAAATAAAAATAAATATTATGGAAAAGAAAATAGAAGAAATTTTTCAGGTAGCCAAGGACTACCTGAAAAATAATTTTAGCCTTGATGAGGCTGAAATTAGGCCCGAATCTAATCTTGTGTTGGATTTAGGTCTTGACTCCCTGGATCTAGTTGAATTCTTTTTGGCCTTACAGGCCGAATACGGAGTTGATCCAGAAGATTCTGATATAGAGAAATCTCATACTCTAATTGATGCTTGCGAAGTTTTCGCTAGGCTAATTAAATAGCAGAGATTTCTTATAGATAACAAAACACACTACATAAATGAGGTGTGTTTTTTTGTGGACCATACCGGAATCGAACCGGTCACCTCTCCCATGCCATGGGAGCGCTCTACCAAATGAGCTAATGGCCCAACTTTTTTATTTTATCTTATTTATCTTTGCTTGCAAACTAGTTGGTATTCATAAAACTTAATTTTATATGGTAGCTTGTCGGGGTGAGGTATCTGTGGTATGGTATTTCTAATGGTGCGTTATACGCTATTCGGCAAGGAGGGGTCGTAACCCTCTGTTGTTTAACTTCTAAATATACACTGTTATGGTTTATAAGATTTTAGGAGGTCCTTCAAAATTAGACTTAATGAATAGTCTATTTGAGGGCAAAATTGTTCATTTCACGGTTCAGTATGGAGAGGGCAAAAAAATGGCCTATTCCACCGTCCAATACGGATACTTAGAACCGAAGACAACAAAAATAAAAGTTGTCGTCTCTTCTGTTTCTGCAGAAGACGGTAGTCACGATAAATGGCTGCTTAAAATAGTTGTTAAGGAAAGTGATGTTTATTATTTTAAAACAATAAGAAACCTCTCAGCTTTCTACAACAGCCGAGACCGAACCGGTCACTTAAGAATACAATAAAATAAAACAACACTGGCTTCTCTCCAGTGATTGGCGTTGCCAAGAGAAAAATAGTTTACCCCCATCTTACAGGTGGGGGATTTTTATTTATCTTTAGAGTTAAAAAACAGCACGCAGGTGCCTTAACGCTTGTGGTCGGGAATAATTTTCTCGCCGTCGCTCGGAATTTTCGCGACCTCATCGAGTCTGATGACCGAGAGAGCGAGAAGACCCGGCTCGGCAATTTTTCTGCTGAAAAATTAAGCCTGCGCCTTCCACA
>DAOSXI010000019.1:6183-7323 GCA_035380385.1 Minisyncoccota bacterium | reverse complement strand
TTATCTATAAACAAAGTTCCTTCAAAATGATCAATCTCATGCTGAAAGATGTGTGCTAGTAAGCCGGTGCCATCCATTTCAAATTTTTTCCCTTTTTCATCATAAGCAGAAACACTTGCTCGTGAAGCTCGACGCACTTTACCAAATAAAGGTCTAACAGATAAACAGCCCTCTTCTACTAATTTTTTATCTTTTGAAATTTTTGTTATCTTTGGATTAATAAAAAATAGATTCGGGTATTTTTTAGAATCGTGAGTTTGTGTTCTTCCTTCTAAGAAATCAGCATCAAAAGCCTTCCCTGAGATACAAAATATTCTCAAAGAAACACCTATTTGGGGGGCAGCTATGGCTACTCCGTCATACTGGCTATCAACAGCTTCTGACATATCTTTTAATACTTTTTGTATATCAGGGCTACTTATCTCTGAGACTTTTACTTCTTTGGCTTTTTGTCTCAAAACCTTATTATCTTTTTGAACTATCTCTACCATATATCTATATCTTAATACAAAAAATGAAATTTGACAAAAATTAAAAAGTGTATATAATTTAAGACGAAAAGCTCCATAAACACTAACCCTTTTAACCTAATTATTATGTGTTTGAAAAAAATGAATTCCTACCCCGAAGCAGATTTGCGGATTTTCTTTGAATGTATCCAGAAAAAGATCGACCAAGAAAAAGAAAACCTGTCTAGTCTACTTGACTCCCTAGAATCTTACCGCGCAGAATTATCATGCTGTGCAGACGTGATGGACAGAGCTAATCTGTCTTTCGGCGTTGATTCTATTTTGGCCCAAATCTGTAGAACTAAAAAATTTCTTTCAGATTTAGAAAGAGCCAAAACCCGTATCCAAAATAGGACATACGGGGTATGTCAATACACTGGGGAACTAATCCCCAAAGAGAGACTTCTGGTAAACCCAGTAGCCTCATGTGTAGTAGAGGTGAAGAGAAACCCCGTAGCCTCGTGATGAATAAAGTATAAAAAAATAACCCCATGTCGCGCATTTACGACATGGGACTTTTTTATTTAGATAGTCTTAAGGTCTCTTTGGCTATTTCTTCCGTTTCGTCAGTTTTGACTATTAAAACTCTGACACGAGACTCCGGCTTACTGATATCCACCTCCACCCCTTC
>DAOSXI010000019.1:0-6083 GCA_035380385.1 Minisyncoccota bacterium | reverse complement strand
GACAAGCCCAAAAGCCCACACTTATTATTGAAATAATCCTCAAGCTTATGGGGGCTCTTTTTCAATTTTTCTGACAAATATAAAACTGCCCCAGCGTCTATATCACCAACTCGTGTAGCCATAACAAGCCCCTCAAGTGGGGTGAAGCCCATTGATGTATTTATACTCTTACCTTCTTTAACTGCCGTTACGCTTCCTCCACCTCCCAAGTGACAAACGACTGTTTTCTCTGGTAGTTTACCTAATATCTTTTCAGCTTTTGAAACGACCGACTGGACGGAAATCCCGTGATAACCAAACATTTGTAGCCCAAGTCTCCTACTATCATTAATTGGAATAGCATAAAATTTTGTCTCTTCAGGAATAGTAGAGTGGAAAGCACTATCAGAAACTCCATAAATAGCTATCTTGGGTCCTAAATATTTTTTTATATTTTCTATTTCTTTTAGCGCCGGACCTAAGTGTAGCGGAACTTTTTTCAAAGCCTCTTTAGCTTTTTTCAAATATTCTTTATCAATTAATCTATTAGTTAAAAAGTATTCTCCCGGTGCCACAATTCTAATCCCAACACTATTTATGTCATTTTTATCTTTTATTAAATTATGACAAATTAAAGATTCAACAATTAATCTAATAGCATTATCATATTCTTTTTTAGTAATTTTTCTTTTTTCCTTCTTGTCTTCTATACTCTCGGTTACAATCGGTAAGCTATCCTCCATTTCAAAGTGAGCATTATAAACTTTTTGCTCTCCAATATAAAAAGAAAACTTCTTAGAAGCACTACCTGTATTTACAATTAAATATTTTTTATCCATATCTAAAATTAAATTAATTAAAAACTTATTATACCACAATCTTCTTTAAGCTATGAAATAAGGAGGTCTTATCTGTGTTATAATTTGAAAATGAAACTAGAAGACAAGATTAAATCACATTTTAGACTCGGACCAGCCACAGAAAAAGCTCTAGAAAAATTAAACTTAGAGACGATAAGAGATTTATTGTTTTATTTTCCAAACAGATACTCAGAAATAAGCCAAATTAGAAACATAGAGACCCTGGAGGAAGGAGAGCTAGTTACAATTTTGGGGAAAATATCAGGTCTTTCAACCCAAAAAGGTTTCCGTTCAAAAATACCAATGAGTAAGGCAATCCTTTCTGATCTAACCGGCTCAATTAATATAGTTTGGTTCCACCAGCCGTATTTAGCTAAGATGATTAAAAATGGCGGAACTGTCAGGGTTACCGGTAGGGTTTCAAATAATAAAACTTATGGCCTAACTTTAACTAATCCAGAAATAAAAAATGAGGGATTTTTGCCGATTGATATCAATGATTCTTTGTTCTCTAAAGACCAAAATAATTTACAATATGGTTACCCTATATATCACGAGACAAAAGGAATAACATCAAAATGGATTTATCATGCTATCAATAAAATTTTTAAACAAGATTATTTTAAAGAAATAGAAGATTATTTACCTAAAGAAATCCTAGATAAATATAAATTACCTAGCTTAAAGACAGCTCTCGTCTGGATTCACAACCCTAAAAAGAAAGAACACTGGGAAATTGCCAGAAAGAGATTTGCCTTTGAAGAAGTTTTTTTCATCCAACTATCTAGACAGCAAGAAAGAAAAAAATCTGAAAAATTATTTTCATATAAATTAGAAATTGATAGGAACGACATAGAAGACTTTATGTCTAGATTCCCATTTAAGCCAACCAACTCACAAACTAAGACTATTAAAACAATCTTGGAAGACTTAAAGAAAGACAAGCCAATGTCTAGGCTAATAGAGGGAGACGTTGGTAGCGGTAAAACATTTATCGCGGCGACTATTTCTTATGCTGTTATCAAAAACAGACCGCTACGAAGCAAGTCACAAAAAAGTAGCAAAAGGGACAAGCCAGCCAAAAAGGGTGAGCGTTTAGATTTTGGAAATTTACAAGTTGCTTATATGGCTCCAACTGAAGTTTTAGCTATTCAGCTCTTTGAAAATTTTATTAAATATTTTGAGCATACCGGAATTTCCATCGGCCTTGTTACCTCAAGTGGTTGCCGAAAATTTCCAGCTAAGACAGCCGGATGGAAAGATGGCAAACAAATAAAAACATGGACGACTATTTCTAAAAATCAACTTTTAAAATGGGTTAAAAACGGTGAGATACCAATTGTTATTGGGACTCATTCCTTAATATCTAAATCTGTTTTATTTGAAGACTTGGGCTTGGTGATAATAGACGAGCAACACAGATTTGGGACAAACCAAAGGATGAAATTGGCCAAAAAAGAAGGGCAAGCTCCTCATTATCTATCAATGACCGCCACTCCTATTCCAAGAACATTGGCCTTGACTGTATACGGGGATTTGGATTTATCAATTATTGACGAAATGCCATCAGGTAGAAAAAAAGTTATAACCGAAATTGTTCCAGAAAATAAAAGAGAAGATGCTTATAAAAAAATAGAAGAGGAGTTAGAAAAAGGAAAACAGATGTATGTTATCTGCCCTAAAATTGATGAACCCGATGAGGGGCAACAAATTAAACTAGATGTTAAGTCTGTAACAAGCGAAGCGAAAAGGCTTAAGGAAAAAGTTTTTCCAAATAAAAATATAGACATAATGCACAGTAAGATGTCTAAACAAAAAAAAGAAGAGGTTATGAAAAAGTTTGAGGAGAAAAAAATAGATATTTTGGTTTCCACCTCTGTTATTGAAGTTGGGGTAAATATTCCTAACGCCACTGTCATAATTATTGAAGGGGCTGAAAGATTTGGTTTGGCTCAGCTTCATCAGCTTCGGGGCCGTGTTATCCGTGGAGAGGATCAAGCTTATTGCTATCTTTTTGCTAAAGCAAAGACAGAAAAAACAATCAGTAGGCTAGAAGCTCTAAAAACAGCCAAAAACGGCTTTGAGCTAGCTGAGCTTGATCTTAATTTAAGAGGAGCAGGGCTTTTAACTGGAGATAAACAGTGGGGTATAACAGATTTAGGCATGGAGGCTATTAAAAATATTAAAATGGTTGAAGCTGCTAGAGAAGAAGCCATAAAAATCATCAGAGAAGACCAAGAGTTAGAATCATTTCCAAAACTTGAAAAAATATTTAAATCAAAAAAATTAAATCTACATTTTGAATAGAAAACTATTTTTTCTTGTCCACCCTCTAGGACTTGAACCTAGGACCTGGCGCGTATAAGGCGCTCGCTCTACCAACTGAGCTAAGGGTGGATTAATCTTAAATTTCTGAAATATATTTTAACCCCATTGTTATATATTCCCAAAGATCTCTTCCTTCAAATATAACACAACAAGTCCCTTTCCCAAAACCATTTTTATAAGTTATTGATTCTAATTTTGTTTGTTTTATGTATGGCTTTTTAAACTGCTGTCTATTTATTTTAAGGATTTTCGACCAAAAAGCAATACTTCCATTTACTTTCATATCAGAATAAATATGTAGTTTTATCTTTAAATCTTTTTTATTTACCCCTAATAATTCTAACCATTTAATAAAGAATTTAATAATGGCTGGATTGGTATTTGTTAACTGAGTTGAGCAACGAGCTGTTTTAGTCCCCTCCCCCCAATACAAAAATAAACCTAGCAAAAATATTTCCCTGTTAGAAAAACTCCCTATGTCTTTTGATACTTTTTTATATACTTCTCTTAGACGTTTATCTTTTTTTTCTTTCATGGTGTTTCTGTATCTTTCTATACGTTCAGAATTAAAATCTCTTAACTCCCTAATTCTTTTATCTGATAAAGGCATATCTCTAAGCCAAATTGAAAGGGTACTTTTACTAACTCCAATTTTTTCTTTTATTTGAGAATAACTATACCCTATATTTCTAAGTTTTATTGCTTTTTGTTTATCTAATTTTCTAGCCATAAAATTAAGTTTTAAGATATCATTTAATATATTAAAAGGGTTGTTGGGTTAAAAACAAAGCATTTGTTTATTTGGGGTTGTTTTGTTTTTAAACTCTATGCTTCTTTCTTTTTTGGCATTATGCCGTTAGCTAACAGAAGCTCGTTAAATTCTTTTTGTTCTAAGGTTTCAACTTCTATAAGCTTGTGAGCAATAGCATCAAGAGTGGCTCTTTTATCTGTCACTATTTGTTTAGCTTTCTCCATTGATTCGTTCATGATCTTAGAAACTTCAGCATCTATTTGGTCTCCTGTCTTCTCTGAATATTCATTTGATCCAACACTTTGTCCGAAAACATCTCGCCCCCCATCTTTGTTGTAAGCAATTGGACCCAAGCTATCACTCATCCCCCACCTAGTAACCATCGCTCTAGCTAAACTAGTAGCTACCTGCAAATCATTTGAAGGTCCCGTTGTCACATCGCCAAAAATTAATTGTTCTGTAACATACCCCCCAAGAGACATTGTTATATCATCTAAAAATTCTTTTTTATTTTGAAGTTTCCTTTCTTCAAGAGGCAATTTTAATGTATAGCCTCCAGCACTCCCCCTTGAAACAATAGATACTTTGTGAACGGGATCAGCATAAGGCAAAACTGAAGCGACTAAAGCATGCCCGGCTTCATGATAGGCCGCTATCTCTTTTTCTTTTTTAGTTAAGAGGTGACTTTTTCTCTCTGGTCCCATCATAACTTTTTCTATTGAGCGAATTAAATCATACTGAGATATTTTTTTCCTATTTTCTCTAGCTGCTAAAATAGCACCCTCATTCATAATTGAATATAGATCGGCTCCCGAAAATCCAGGTGTTCTTTCGGCAACTACTTTTAGATCAACATCTTCAGCAAAAGGTTTTTTCCTAGCATGTATTTTTAATATTTCTTCCCTATCTTCTCTATCTGGTAAATCTAAAACCACCCTTCTATCAAAACGACCAGGTCTTAATAATGCTGGATCTAAAACATCAGAACGGTTAGTGGCAGCCATAACGATAACTTTTTCATTTGGTTCAAAACCATCCATTTCAACAAGTATTTGGTTTAAGGTTTGTTCCCTTTCATCGTTTCCTCCTCCAACCCCCGTTCCTCTAACTCTACCAACTGCGTCTATTTCATCTATAAAAACAATTGAAGGAGCTGATTTTTTAGCTAGCTTAAATAAATCTCTAACCCTAGAAGCTCCAACTCCGACAAACATTTCAACGAACTCTGAACCAGACAAATGGAAAAATGGAACACTGGCTTCTCCGGCTACCGCTCTAGCCAATAATGTTTTTCCCGTTCCGGGAGCCCCGGTTAAAATAACCCCCTTTGGAATTCTTGCTCCTATATCTAGAAACTTTTTGGGGTTACGAAGAAAATCAACTATTTCTGTCAATTCTTCTTTGGCCTCTTTGACTCCAGCTACATCCTTAAATGTAACCTTGTTATTCTTGTCGTTTGGATCAGTAATTCTAGCTCTAGATTGCCCAAAAGTGAAAGCTTGCATGCCCTGCCCTTTAGCTTGCCGACTAAGCATCCAAAAGAAAAAACCAACAATAATTAGCGGAAGGAGAAATGGTAATAGACTTAAAATCCAATAGCCAAAAGATCTTTCTTCTTTAATTTCTATCGGGGTATTAGCTATTTGTTCTCCTGTCAAACCATAATTTGATAATGTGTCAGATAATGAACTTTCTGCCTCTTTCTTAGCTTCTCCCTTTGTCCCATCTTTAAAAATAACATTTATGTTGGATCCAGAAACTTCTATCTTTTCAACTGTCTCGGATGAAATAGCCTTAGCTACATCTGAAATAGTTATTTCTTCCGCTTCTTTGTTGCCCTTAACTAAAAGTGAGTAGGCTACGGTTATACTCATAAATATCAAAACCGCAATCATGATTTGACTCATTAAGTTTGGATTTTTAGGCTTTTTTTTGGGATCTATTTTTATATTTTTATTGTCCATTGTTTTAAAAGGAAATATTTTTAGTTCCTAAATTAATATATTTTAACTTTGTAGATTATACCTTAAAAACAGCAAAACTAAAAACTTTGTATAAATCCCAATAATTGCTAAAATTAGTTTAATTATGGCAACATATTTAGAAAACAAAAAAGCCCATTTTAATTACAGCATAGAAGATAAAGTAGAAGCTGGAATAGAGCT
>DAOSXI010000018.1:0-8473 GCA_035380385.1 Minisyncoccota bacterium | reverse complement strand
AGATTGTTGTTTCAAAAAACATTGCGGAGGACGACGGTCCGAGCATAGGAATTTTAGAGCACTAAAATATCCGTGTTTTTTGAGACAATAATCTTTGTAGTGAGGCAAGGTACAACTAGCCACTCCAAGAATAGTTCCACAAAAGAGTACGCAAAATTTTTTGCTAAAAATTTTTCTCAAAGACTCTTCGCCGTCGCTCGAGCTAGCCTCTTTTGTGGAACTATTCTTTTCGTGACTTACTAGCCTCGCGGAAAAGTATGTGTTTATGTATAAGAACGCAAATCCGCACAGACTCATATTACCACAAAAAGCTAAAAATTCAATTGTGAAATAAACTAAAATAAGATACAATAACCTTTATGAATAAAGAAGATAAAGAATTGGGAGAAGATAAATTAAAAATGATAAAGCTAGAGCTTAAAGAAGGAATTGACTCTGTCGCCAGGTTTAATCCTTCGGTAACAATTTACGGCTCAGCAAGATTACCTAAAGAAGATGAGTCTTATAAGAAAGCCAACGAGCTAGCTTTTCGCTTAGCTAAAGAATTAGGCTATAACATTTTAAGTGGTGGTGGTCCTGGAATAATGGAAGCTGCTAATAAAGGAGGTTATGAAGCTGGAGTAAAATCTGTCGGGTTAACTATCCGCCTCCCCCACGAACAAGGAGCAAATCCTTATGTTACAGACGAAATTCCTTTTAATTATTTTTTCACTCGCCAAGCCTCTCTGTCTTACTCTACAGAAGCTTGTATTTTTTGCCCTGGTGGGTTTGGGACGATGAGTGAGTTATTTGAAATCCTAACACTCAAAAAAACAAGAAAAATTGATAACATGCCCGTTATTCTTTTTGGTTCTCATTTCTGGTCTGGTCTAGATAATTATATTAAAGAAAATTTAAGCGATAAATATCAAACGATAGATGATGAAGATACCAAACTATATATTATTGAAGATGATATAGATAAAATAGTAAGTATTGTCAAAGAAAGTAAAATAAGAGACGGCAGCCAATCTTTGAAATAATAAATAAACCCCCTTGGGGGTTTATTTTGATTTCCTTTTTCCACAAGCTTTAATAAAAGCAGTAAATAGGGGGTGAGGGTCAAGTGGTCTTGCCCTAAACTCTGGATGAAATTGTGTCCCTAAGAAAAATGGATGCTTTTTTTCTGGTAATTCAGCTATTTCACATAAATCACCCGAAGGAGAAGTAGCCGAAAAAACAAGTCCAGCTTTTTCCAATACCTCCTTATATAAATTATTAACTTCATAGCGGTGGCGATGCCTTTCTGTTATTTTATTTGTTTTGTAAGCCCTCCTGGCTATCGTTCCTTCTTTTAAAATTGCAGGATAAGAACCGAGCCTCATCGTTCCTCCATAATTTTTATTCTTAATTTTTTCTTTTTGTTCTTCCATAACATCAATAACTAAATTTTTAGACCTGGGGTTTATCTCTCTGGTGTCTGCATCTTTTAGTCCTAAAATATTTCTAGCATATTCTATAACCATTAATTGCATGCCGTAGCAAAGCCCAAAATATGGTATTTTTTTCTCTCTAGCGTATTCTATGGCGTTTATAATACCTTCTATGCCCCTACTCCCAAACCCACCTGGGACGATAATCCCATCATACCCTGAAAGCTCTTTAAGTTTTTCTTTTTTATCTTTTCCCTCAAAAATAGAAGACGACATCCAAGTAAGATTAGGTTTATAGCCCGAAGAAATAGCTGAATATTTAACCGCCTCAATAACACTAATATAGGAATCTGCTAAGACAAAATTACCCGTGGCAAAGTATTTTCCAACAACAGCAATCTTTAATTCTTTTTTAACTAAATGGCATCGTCTGGCAAATTTTTTCCATTTTTCAAAATCCTTATTAGTCCGTGAGCTTAATTTCATACCCATGGTTCCGCTAATTATCTTACTAAGATTCTGTTTCTCGTAATAAATTGGGATGTCGTAAATACTTTCAACATCAGGTGATGAAATAATATGATCTTTGGCGATATTGCAAAACATTGAAATCTTTTCTTTGCGAGGATTATCTAGTGGTAATTTACTTCGAGCCATTATAATATCTGGTTGTATTCCTGATGAATTTAGCGTTCTGACAGCATACTGCGTTGGTTTTGTCTTCATTTCCCCAATCCTTGAGGGAATTGGTAGATAAGAAACCATGACGAAAAAAACATCTTTGTTGTTTCTAATTTTCATCATCCTAGCTGCTTCCAGGAAAAGCATATTTTGATATTCACCAACCGTTCCCCCAACTTCTATAATGACCACATCAGCATTACTTTTATCCCTGGCTTCTTCTATCCTTCTTATAACTTCAAGCGGTATATGAGGGACAACCTCTACGCAACGGCCTCCATATTCTAAGTTCCTTTCCTTGTCTATAACGCTTCTGTAAACTCGTCCGGTGGTCATGTAATTTGAAGTACTCAAATTAACATTTAGAAATCTTTCATAATTCCCAATATCTTGGTCTGTCTCATCACCATCATCTAAGACAAAAACCTCACCGTGTTCTATGGGATTCATTGTTCCAGCATCTATGTTTATATATGGATCAATTTTTAGGGAAGTTACCCTACGCCCTCGGCTAGCAAGTATCCGCCCAATAGAAGAAGAGGCCACCCCTTTACCTACCCCAGAGATGACCCCCCCGATAACAAAAATATATTTACAATTATTCTTCTTGTTCGGCTCTTTTTTCATGTTATTTACTTTTTACGTAAATATTTATTAATCGCAAAAATACTAGAAATACTTCCTAAAATAATACCCGAACCAAGCATAATGATAAACAATTGCCAGAAATTAGCTTTGTAATAATTATATATATTGATACCAATAAAATCAGTCATCTGGTTACCAAGCCAAATTGAAACTGGAACAAAGATTAAAGCTGTCGTTATTGAAGCCATAATTCCTACCATTACACCTGAAGCAATAAATGGTCCACTTATATACTTTTCTCCCGCTCCCACTAATTTCATTACTCCAATTTCCTCTCTAGACATATAAATAATTAATCTAATTGTACTATAAGTGATGAGCAAAGATATTAAAACCAAAATCAACGAAACAATAAAACCCAATCTCTGTGCCCCCTCTATTATAGAATTTAATCTGTCTATAACTAATTTGTTTTGGCTATAATCTATTTTATCAATAATAGACAACGCCCCTCTAGATAAAGTTGTCCCATCTTCAAAATAATTAGAAATACTTTCATATTGAGACGGATCTTTGGCATTTATATTTAAAGCTGCTCCAAGAGGATTTTCTCCTATTTCTTCTAAAGCTTGTAAGGTTAAATAATCATTGGCGTGCTTCTCTTTAAAATCTTGTAGGGATTTCTCTTGGGAAACATACGCTACTCCGCTAACTTCCGGCAAACTCTCTAGCGAGTCTTTAATTTCTAAAATAACATCTTCGGGAGCGTTTGGAACAAAGTAAACGGTCACATCCACTTTCTCTTTAATGTTATTCAAAGATGAATTAAGGGTAATGTTTACTAGAATTAAAGAAGTGATGACAAACAATGTTACTGTCATTATCAAAACACTAGCAATTGAGGTAAAAACACTTCGGGTAAAATTCCGATAACCAGAAACAATAATTCTTTTTAGTTTAGTTAGAAACATAAGATTATTATAACATATATTTACCGTCCTTATCATCCCTAATAATCCTTCCTTCCTCTATGGTAATGACTCTTTTTTTAACTTGATCTATAACAGTTTTGTTGTGAGTAGTTAAGATTACTGTTGTCCCTAATTCATTTATCTTCTTTAACAAATTAACCACTTCTTTAGTGTTTATTGGGTCTAAATTACCCGTTGGCTCATCGGCAATAATTAAATCTGGTTGAGTAATAATGGCTCTAGCTATCGCCAGTCGTTGCTTTTCACCTCCAGACAGCTGGCTTGGAAAGAAAAGAGCTCGAGAAGACAAGCCTACTAGCTCTAAGACTCGTGGAACATCTTTTTTTATTTCATCCTCCCCTTTATCAACCGCCTCCATAGCAAAAGAAATGTTTTCAAAAACAGTCTTGTTAGTTAATAATCTAAAATCCTGAAAAACCATCCCGATTTTTCGACGGAAAGCCATTAATTCTTTTTTAGATAATTTATTTATATCATTTGATTCAAAAAAGACAGAACCGGATGTTGGTTTTTCTTCAGCTAAAATTAATTTAGTTAAAGTTGTTTTCCCAGCACCTGAGTGTCCAACGATAGAGACAAATTCCCCTTGAGATACAGAAAAGTTAATATCTTCTAAGCACACATTGCCCCCATATTTTTTTGTTACATTATTAAAATAAATCATGTCTTTATCTAGAATATCACAAATCCCTCTCGGCTTCAATGAAAAGACTGAGTTCTCCGTCTAAAAGTACGTCATCAGTGTTATGAATTTCTACCCCCGTTCGGTGGTCTTTGATCATCTTGTATGGATGTAAGGTATAAGTTCTAATTTGGTTACCCCATTCAATGTCAACTGTTTTAGAGATAGCAAAACCGTCCTTTTGTCTTTGTTTTTCTTTTTCCCTAATTAAATAGAGCTTGCCTTTTAACATTTCTAGGGCTTTTTCTTTATTTTGCTCTTGAGATCTTTCCGATGTAACATGAATTGATGTATTTGTCGGAAGATGAATAACCCTAACCGCTGTTTCTCTTTTGTTTACATTTTGCCCACCTGGTCCTCCGGATTTAGAATATTCTATTTTCAAATCATCATCTGATATTTCTATTTCTTTATCGTCTTTCTCAAACCCAGGAATAACTTCAACTAAAGAGAAGGAGGTTTGTCTTAAAGATTTAGCATTAAATGGGGATTGGCGGATTAGACGATGAACACCTGATTCGTTTTTAAGCGTGCCATAAGCATTTTTACCAACAACCTCAATAGAAATATTTCTATATCCACCAAGACTATTTTTATTTTCACTAATTACAGAATAAGAAAAACCGACTTTACTAAAATATTTGGTATACATTCTAAAAAGCATAGCCGAGAAATCTTCAGCATCATCTCCCCCAGCCCCCGAGAGAATAGACAGAATACAATTACCCTTATCATACTTCTTTGACCCAAGGAGTTTATTTTTTAATTCAGAAATTTTCTTTATAACAAGCTGAGCTCTTACCTTATCTTGCCAAAAATCAATCGAGGACATTTCTACCTCAAGCTGATTTATCTCTTCTTTTATCTTTTCTTCATCCATCTTGTTTTTGAGCCGAAGGCCAGGATCGAACTGGCGACCTATGGTTTACGATACCATCGCTCTACCGACTGAGCTACTTCGGCTTATTAAAGATTATTTATTAAAAAACACAAACCTTATTTTCTCAATAAAAACAAACTAATTGGTTTTAGTTGAGCCGTTGATCGGGATTGAACCGATGACCTCTCCCTTACCATGGGAGTGCTCTACCAACTGAGCTACAACGGCCTTAAGGCAAAAAGGATATTTTCAAAAACATCCTAATATAAACAATACTATAAAATAAAAATAGTTGCAATTTATATCACAATAAGTTAGTATATAAGGCAATAGGAAAATCTAATGATCTTCACTAAAAAGTGGGTTATTTAATTTTTCTTTGATAATAATATCGCGGGATAGAGAAATGGTATCTCGTAAGAGACTGATAGACTCATAACCCCAAGGTTATGAGCGAGGAGATCTAAAGAAGTAAGTTTAATTTAGAATTAAATAATATCGCGGGATAGAGAAATGGTATCTCGCAAGAGACTGATAGTTCTCATAACCCCAAGGTTATGAGCGAGGAAGTTTCAATAAGTAAGTGTAGTTTAGAATTAAACAATATCGCGGGATAGAGAAATGGTATCTCGTAAGGCTCATAACCTTAAGAACCTGGTTCGATTCCAGGTCCCGCAACAAGAAAAAACCAGTGGTTCAACCACTGGTTTTTATTATTTTACCTAACTTACGCGATAGCGTTAGGTGGGTAAAAACATACTTTACCTAAATTGCGCGATAGCGTTAGGTGGGTAAAAATAAATCGCAGAGTGTTCCACACTGAGTTCATTATTTTGTTGCAGAGACAATGATTATTTCCTTTCAGTTAATAATACTAACTGAAAAAGCCACAGGTCCCAGCCACAGGTCCGACCTGTGGCTAACTCATGAATATTTTGTTGCGCAGTCGAAGGGACTTGGTCACAGGTTTTTTTCTGCTGAAAAAACCCGCGACCTCATTCGAGTCTGATGACTCTCAGAGTCGGAAGACCCGCCTCGGACCGTCGTCCTCCGGCTTTCAAGTCCCATCGAAAAATAAACCCCTGAAGGTTTATTTTTGCTTGCGCGGCCGATGGGACTTGAACCCACGACCTCTCCCGTGACAGGGGAGCGTTCTAGCCAGCTGAACTACGGCCGCTTATTATTTTTATATACTCATCAAAAACATTTTTCTTCCTTTTTAAACAAAAAGGAACCTGACCCTTATTATACATAATTTTATAAATTTGCAAAGAGTCTTTAATAAAAACCATTGTGTCGGTGGGAGGAATTGAACCTCCGACCTTGGGCTTATGAGTCCCACGCTCTAACCAACTGAGCTACACCGACAAGGTAATTATATATTAACAAATTTTTTAGAAAATTCAATGTTTAAAATAAAAAGAGACTCAGCTTATCCAACTGAATCTCTGTTATTCTACCCTAAAGACAAACCAGTAATCACCAGTTGCCATATTACTTACCCTTTCTGGGTAAACCATGGCATCTGATTCTCCTTCTATTTGAGCCGTCAGATATTTTTTATCTAAGATGGGATTGGTTGACACTAATTTAATAATATCAAAGAAATTTAAATCCCAGTAGATCTCAATATTCTTACGACAAATAGAGACGAGCTCTCTTGGGCTGATGGTCTTTAGCCCTTTTTTCTGAGCCCACTTATTAGCCTTCTCAAGCCCCCCTTCCCCATCATTTGGCCAACAGATGGCAAGAAAGTCACAAGATTTGTTCTCGGAACTTTCCCCTTCGTCGGTCTTAACTAACAAGTGGGTGTTGTAATCTGTAGTGTGAGGAGCAAAGTTTTTTATCAATGAAAGCATTGAAGTATTATAATACACCTCAACATTTTCTATTAAATAAACCCTCGCCCCTATTGATTTAGCAGATTCCTCTAAATCAATAAAATTTAGTTTTTTCATCTTTTTACCTCCTTTTAATCTCTTTATAACACATTTTCTAGATTTCGCCAAGTTTACTGAGGTCTAAAAATATAGTATTACGGAGGTAAATATAATATATAACAGACCCCCTTTGGGGGTCCTTTTTTTATATCACTCCAAGCTCTTCAAAAAAGTTTTGATATTTTTTAATCATTGACCTACCCTTAACCTGAGTTATTCCTGCCTCCACACCCTTGTGAGCTATCTCGTTCCTATATATATGAGCATCCCAAGCGTCTTGTATGTGTCTAAAACCTGATTCTCGGGCTGAATTTAATAATTCATTTAAAGTTTCTCCCGAAAACCCCTTCTCTTTTAAAACTTCCTCAAGCAATGAATCGGCTTCTAGTATTGCCACTCTCCAGTCTGATTCCTGAGTTCCCTCTATCAGCGTTAAAATATAATGCCAACGGTAATTACCATTTTCTTCTTTGTCAGACTGTTTTTCCATCATCTCAGATATTTTGCTTTTAACTTCTTCTTTCTGGTCTTTTTGTAATTCAAAAATCCTAACTAGTGAATAAATAATTATGATGAGAAAAAATATTATTATGATACTAATTATGTTAGAAACTGATGTCCAAATTTTTGGATTAGACAGGAACTGCCAAATATCCTCAAAAAAATTAACAATTTTAGAGAAAAAGAAGGTGATATTAAAATAAACTGGATTGATTGGCAAAGTCATATATTTTTATTTTACTACTAAAAAACAATTATTGTAAGCTTTCTATATCTTTACCGATTTGGAACAAAACGTCTTCTCTTAAAAACGGTGCTGTAATTTGAACCCCAAAAGGTAATCCTTCGTTAGTCTTACCAGATGGAATTGTTATGGCTGGGATATTAGCTAAGTTTGCGGGGGCAGAAAATATATCACACAGATACATTGAAACTGGGTCATTTAATTTTTCTCCTAATTTAAAAGGCAAAAACGGAACAGTTGGAGTAATGAAAGCATCTATATCTAAAAAAGCTTTGTTTATTTCATCTTTTATCATTTTCCTAACTTTTATAGCCGTGTTGTAATAGGCATCATAATAACCATGAGACAAAACATATGTCCCTAGTAATATTCTTCGTCTTACTTCTTTACCAAAACCAGAAGCTCTACTTTTAGCATAAACATCAAAAAGATTATCAGCATCTATGCTAAGCCCATAACGAATACCATCATAACGAGCCAAATTACTTGAAACTTCAGCCGGCATAATTATGTAATAAACAGCCAAAGAATATTTCAAAATAGGTAGTGATAT
>DAOSXI010000017.1:2481-8683 GCA_035380385.1 Minisyncoccota bacterium | reverse complement strand
TTTACCCAACTTACGCTATCGCGAAATTTGGGTATTTTTTTTCTTTACCCAACTTACGCTATCGCGAAATTTGGGTATTTTTTACTAGCCTATACAAATTTAGCCATGGCTAATTTTGTATAGATCAAGCAGAAACTCGTAAAAAAGTATTTTACCATTTAATAGACGATCGTCTCTTAAATGATAATTTTTTCACAGCCGAGCGGGAAGATTTTTGGCTAACACTCTTAAGTATTTGCATTTTAGTCTAAAATCAGTATACTTATTTGTATGGTAGTACGAATGAGACATACCCGTGCACATACGGGCAATAGAAGATCACACCATGCTCTTAAGGCAAAGGTTTTTACGACTTGCTCTAACTGCAAATCTCCCAAGGAGACTCATGTAGTTTGCAAAAATTGTGGTTTTTACCGTGGCCGTAAAGTTGTAGATGTGGTTAAGAAAGCAGAAAAGAAAAAAACTAAAAAGGACAAATAGCACCCAGGAACTAGTTTCTAGTTTGATATTAGTTGCCAGCTCCTAGTTGCTAAATCTTTGAAATTATGGCAAATAGGCACCTTTCACGTTCAATAATTCTTCAGACCCTCTTTGAGTGGGATTTTGCGGTATACCCCGAACAAGACCCTAAAGAGATGTTAGACAGAAATATGGAAGAATTTGGCCCCGGCTTAAATGATTCGGAGTTTATGTCTAATTTGCTATCTGGAGTAATAAACAAACAAAAAATAATTGATGAAATAATTGAAAAAGCCGCTCCAGGTTGGCCTATAGATAAAATCTCAGCGGTAGATAGAAATGTTTTAAGAATTGGACTCTACGAATTACTTTTTGGTGACCGTAAAGAAGTTCCACCAAAAGTTGCTATCAACGAAGCTATAGAATTAGCTAAAAGTTTTGGCGGAGAAAACTCCAGCCGTTTTGTCAACGGAGTTTTAGGTGGGGTCTATAAAGAGATAGGGGAACCCGGCAAAGATGATGTTGGTAAAAAGAAACAAAAGAATTTTGAAACAGATCCAGCTAAATTTCCAATAGAGAAGAAAGCCGGAGCTGTTATTTATTCTTACGATCAAGGCGATTTATATTTAGCCCTAGTCCATGATGTTTTTGGTTACTGGACATTATCAAAAGGTGGGATAGAAGATGGTGAAGACGAGAAAAAGGGAGCGGAAAGAGAGATTAAGAAGGAGCTTGGTCTGGATATAGAGATTAAAGAATTACTTGGCCGAAACGAATATGTAGCAAGCCACCCAGAAAAGGGCAAAATTAGAAAACAAGTTGTTTTCTTTTTAGCTCAATCTGTTTATCAGCCCATTAATTTAAATCAAGAGTCAGGTGGCCTAGATGATGCTAAGTGGTTCCCCATATCAGAAGTTCCAACTCTCCGAATGTATGACAACATGATACCGCTTCTCACTAAGACTATAGAAATATTAAATAAAGAACAACAACATGATTAAAGAAATAGATTTTTCAAAATTTGAAAAGAAGACAAAAATAATATTTAAAAACAAGAAACTTCTAGAGCAAGCTTTTATTCATCGTTCTTATATTAATGAAAATAGTGGCTCTAAATTAAAACACAACGAACGTTTAGAGTTTTTAGGTGACGCTGTTTTAGAGTTAGTCATCACTGATTATTTGTATAATAAATATCCAGAAAAAGACGAAGGAGAATTAACGGCTTATCGTTCATCGTTGGTCAATACAATTACAATAGGGGAAGCTGCTAGTAACCTAGGTATGAACGACTTCCTCCTTTTATCAAAAGGGGAATCTAAAGATATTGGCAAGGCTAGAAGCTATATATTGGCTAATACTTTTGAAGCTTTTATTGGAGCTGTCTATTTAGATTCTGGTTACGAAACTGCCCGAGATTTTATTGCTAAAAGTTTATTTAATAAGATAGATGAGATAGTGGCCAAAAAACTTTGGCGAGATCCTAAGAGTTTAGTTCAAGAAAAAGCTCAAGAGTATATTAGTGTAACGCCATCTTACAGGGTTTTAAGTGAATCAGGACCCGACCACGATAAACATTTCACCATCGGTATATTCTTTGGAGATGATTTAGTAGCTGAAGGGAAGGGAAAATCAAAACAAGAAGCCGAACAAGAAGCTGCTCATAGGGCCTTAGAAATTAATAAATGGATTGATTAAAATGAGACTCAAGTCTATTCTACTTGTTGGTTTTAAATCATTTGGTAAAAAAAGCCTAATTACTTTTAATACTCCAATTACCGCTATCGTTGGACCTAACGGTTCAGGTAAGTCAAATATTGTTGAGGCTATTCGTTTTGTTTTGGGTGAGCAATCAATGAAATCTCTTCGTGGAAAAGGAGGGGTTGATTTAATTTTTAAGGGGTCAAGATTGTCTCCATCTTCTAGCCGAGCCCTCGTTTCTATTACTTTTGATAATAGTGATAAAATTTTTACTTTCTCAAATAGCGGGACAGGTGTTTCTTTGGATTACAATGAAATTATTATTAGCCGTGAAGTTTTTGCCGATGGTTCAAACAAATACTCTATCAATCAGACCGAAGTTAGGCTTAAAGATATTGTTGATTTATTATCTTCGGTTAATATTGGTAGTTCTGGCCACCATATTATTTCCCAAGGAGAAGCTGATAGAATCTTAAATGCATCAAACAAAGAAAGGCGTAGTATGATTGAAGATGCTTTGGGTTTAAGGGTTTATCAATATCGTATTAAAGAATCAGAAAAAAGGCTGGAAAAGACCTTAATTAATATGAAGGAGGTTCAATCTCTCAGGCGAGAAATTGCTCCGCATTTAAACTTCCTAAAAAAACAAGTTAGTATTATTGAAAAATCCGAACAGATGAGGCAAGAGTTAAAAGAATTATACCGAACTTATTTATCAAAAGAAGCCACTTATGTTAAGCATGAATCTGGACGATTAAGCAAAGAGCATTTATTGTTAAAAGAAAAAGAGAATAATTTAAATCAAAGAATAAGTGAGCTTGAAAAAGATAAAGCCGAAAATCAAAAAGAAAACATTTTCACGACCGAGATAAAAGAGCACCAGTTGAAATTATCAGGCTTAATAGAAAGTAAAAACGAGCTTTTGCGTAATTTAGGCCGAATTGAAGGGATGATTGAGGGTCTAGAAGAAAGATTTAAAAAGCAATCCGAAAGTAAAAAGACGGTTATCCAAGAATCAGATTGGCAAGATTTCATCTCTTTAATTGACGGGCAAATAGACCAAGCTCTTAAAATGGATAATCTAGAGGGGGTAATTGATTGTCTAAAAAATCTAAAAAATAAAATTACTGAGTTTTACAACCAGTCAGATGATAACCCAGTCTTTAGTTTGGAGGATGATGATTCTTACAAAGAAATGATTAGCAAAAAAGAAGAGCTTGTTTTTGAAAAGAAAAGAATAGAAGCTGAAATAGAGTCCGAAGAAGCAACAATTAATAGTAAAAAAGAAGAAGAAAGACAAAGCTTAGAAGCTTATAGAGATAGTGAGAAAAATTTATACGAGTTACTAAGACAAAAGGCAGAGGTAACGGGAGCCCTTAGTGCTCTTAGCTATGAAGAAGAAAAATTAGCTTCAGTTAAAAGTGCTTTTGATATGGAGTTGACAGAGGCTGGAGTCTTAATTGGACGGGAAATTGTCTCTTTTGCTGAAACAGAAGACCATGAGGAAGTTAATCGCCCTGAGCAAGAGGCCTTACGCAAAAAGATTGAACGCATAAAAATTAAAATAGAAGATGCGGGCGGAGGAAGTGGAGAAGATGTTGTCCGTGAATACAAAGAAACAGTTGAGCGGGATGAGTTTTTAGGCCGTGAGCTAGAAGACTTAAACAAGAGTATCAAAGACTGCAATATTTTAATCGCTGAGTTAAAAGAAAAATTAGATAATGAGTTTAAGCAAGGAGTTGAGAATATAAATACTCAATTCCAAAACTTTTTCGCTCTGATGTTTGGGGGCGGAGGAGCTTTTCTGTCTGTTACCATGGAGCACAAAAAACCCAAAAAAGATGACCTTCTAATAGAGCAAGATGCTCCAGAAGAAGACGAAGAAAGTGAAATTGGTTTTGAAAGAGGGATAGAAATTAATGTTAACTTACCACATAAAAAAGTCAGAGACCTACATATGCTCTCTGGTGGAGAAAGGTCACTGACCTCAATCGCTTTACTTTTTGCTATCTCCCAAGTTAATCCGCCACCATTTTTAGTCTTAGATGAAACCGATGCCGCCTTAGATGAAGCTAACTCTAAAAAATATGGTAATATGCTTGAAAATCTATCCGACTATTCACAATTAATAGTTGTTACTCACAATAGAGAGACAATGACTCGGGCTGAAGTTCTCTATGGAGTAACAATGAGCGCCGAAGGAGTTTCAAAACTATTGTCTATCAAATTTGAAGAGGCGACTGGTTACGCAAAATAAAAATCTTGCACACTTGTTTAATTTTTATTTATAGAACCTAAGAACTCTATAATTGTTACATTGTGTTCTTTTATGTATTTGGCGTTTTCTACTCCAATATAGCGATAGTGCCAGGGTTCATAAGCATAACCAGTAATTTCTTGTTTTCCTTTAGGGTAGCTTTGTATAAATCCGTATTTATAGGCGTTGTTTTCTAGCCAAATATCTTCAAATGTATTTTCAAATCTTAATGATGCTCTTTCGTAATTTATTGAAGATCCGGATATATCTATGGCTGTTCCAAGTTGGTGCTCTGAATGACCTGGTTTAGCTAAGTAAAGGTTGGGATTGTCACTTGTTTTTTCTTTTTCTGAAAAAAGTAATTCCTGGGTTTGATACGATCTAAAAGCCGAAGTTATTTTTAAAAAAATATTTTCTTTTAGAGCATCATTTCTCATTTGGACAAAAGCTTCTTTAATATTTTCTTTAAGGCAAAGTCCCTCGTTGGAAATAGCAGTATCAAGGGGAATTAAATTATCAGGTATGTAATTTAATTCCAAAAGAGGATTCGTCTTTCCGACATTATACAAAGACATATCAATAAACTGCCTGCTTGGTTTTGGGCAGTTATTTTTTGTGACAATTTTATTCTCCCTGTCTTTTTCAAAAATTCCTTTTGGCTGATAAGATCTATTTAATATAACTTCTTTTTGTCTGGTAGTTGTTATCCCTCCATCTTCAAATACAATTTCAAAAACCATACCTTTCATCGTGTCTTCTGAAAAATATTGATCAAAGATGAAATTGCCAAGTGAGTAAATTATTATTTTACCTTTATATTCTTGTATGTCTTGTATTACATGTGGGTGGTGTCCTATAACCACATCAGCTCCATTGTCTATTGCAGTATGTGCAAGATTTTCCTGCCTTTTGTTATGTGTCTTTTTGTATTCTTCACCGAAATGAATTGAGACAAACAGAAAGTCACAATCTTCTTTGGCTTTACTTATAATTGAAGCATAATTAGGGTCACTGGCCAGCAATATGCCACTTCTTTCTTCTGTTGCTTCCATCCAATTTGGACCAACATCAGAAAAACCAATAAAACCAAAACGAATACCATTTTTTTCTATGATGGCTGGAGTTTCAGCCAGAGATTTGTTCTCTCCAGCCCCGGTAAATAAAATATTATAATCTTTCAAGTGGATTAATGTGTCATTAAAAGCTTTAACATTCCAATCACCAACATGATTATTAGCAAAAGACAAGACATCAAAACCGGCTTCTTTCAAAGCTGGTAAAATTAGTAATTTATGTCGGAAAGAATATATGCTTCCTACATTATTACCATTATTAGAAATAGGCCCTTCTAGGTTACCAAACAAAATGTCAGTTTCTTTTAGCTCTGGAACATTTTTGAAAAGCTCCGAAAAATCACCATTGAAATTTTTATTGACAGAGCTTTCAACACCGCGAGCCAGCATTATATCACCAACAAAATAAATTTTTGTAACGACTGGTTCTTCGTCTTTAACCTCCTCTTGTTTAAGATTGTCTTTTAAGGGTAATTTATCTTTGTCTTGTTTTGTTGTAATTATTTTTAGGCCAATCAAGCCGGCTAAAATAATAGCTACTAAGCCTAAAATGATTATTAAAAAATTGTTATTCTTTTTCATCTTATCTTATTTCGTAATCTATAGTTTTTTTATTTAAGTTGGCGTCTTTAACTCTAAATTTTATTTTATCACCAATTCTATATTTTTTCTTTTTCTTTTGGCCTAAAATAGACATACCTTTTTTATCAAA
>DAOSXI010000017.1:0-2381 GCA_035380385.1 Minisyncoccota bacterium | reverse complement strand
ACCATATTACCAATAGTGTTTTGAAGGGGGTGGCCGTCTAGCTGTCTCATTAAATTATTTATCTCTTCAGCAGAAATGTTTTCACCTTTGGTATTTATCTTATAGCCAATCTTTTTCAAGAAATATTTTAAGTCATCAATTTTTTCTTTATTTGGTAAGTCGTGGATACGATAAAGGAAAACTCCAAAATCTTTTTGTTTATTTTTGTCGGAAATAGTTTCAGCTACTTGCCTATTAGCTAAAAGCATAAACTCTTCAATCATCTTATTAGATTGTCCTCGTTCTTTAATACTAACAGAAAGGGGATAACCATTTTCGTCTAGCTTAAACCTAACTTCATCTTGCTCAATTATAATAGCTCCTTTTTCAATTCTCTTTTTCAGCAATTTCTGTGCTATTTGATTAAGTGTTTTAAGTTCATAAAAATAGGACCCTTTTTTGTTATTAATTATTTTCTCAGCATCTTCGTAGCTAAATCTTTTATTAGAATTGATAACTGTTCTTCCGAACCACTTCTTGTGGACAATCCCATTTCTATCAATTAGAAAAACAGCTGAAAAAGTTAAACGGTCAACTTCTGGTTTTAGGCTACAAAGGTCATTAGATAATTCTTCGGGCAACATGGGTATTGTCCTATCAACTAAATAAACCGAAGTCCCTCTTTTCTTGGCCTCCTTATCAAGCAGACTACCATTTTTTAGATAATGCGAAACATCAGCAATATGGATTCCAACTTCAAACAAATTATCTGAAATCTTAGAGAAAGATATGGCGTCATCAAAATCTTTGGCATCCACGGGGTCAACAGTAAAAGTAGTTGTCTGCCTAAAATCTCTTCTATTTTTGATGTCTTTTTCTTGTATTCCGTTTTGGGTAATTTTTTCTGCTTCTTTAACAACTTCTTTTGGGAAGGTGGCATTAAAACCTTTTTCTAGAGCAATTGCTTCCATTTCAGCGTTATTTTCTCTTGGTTTGCCAAGTATTTTATTTATTTCACCAATTGGTGGAGTTTGCATGTTTGTCCAGTCGGTAATTAAAGCAAAAACTTTTTGACCAGTTTTAGCCCCAGCAAGTTTATCTTTTGGAATTATAATATTGGAATACATTTTAGGGTCACTTGGTATAAGAAGATAAGTTTCTCCTTCTTTTTCTAAGACTCCAGCAAAACCAACTTTAGAACGACGGATTATTTTGGTGACCTCACCCCGTAGGGCCTCGTCTTTTTTGTGAGGGAAGATAAAAACAGAAACTGTGTCTCCCTGACAGGCTGTCTTAAGAAAATTATGTTCAATTTCAACAGAAATATCAGTCCCTTTTACCCGAACTGCCCCTTTACCCTTAGGAGATATGTTAATTATTCCTTCTATGTTACTTTCTTTTTTCATTCGCTGATTATAGCATTTCAACCTCTATATTCCTACCTCTCTACCTTGATTGATTCTCGGCTTTATGGTAAGATTCTCTACATGTTAAAAATAAGATTACAAAGAACAGGGCGCAAAAATAATCCAGCTTTTCGGATTGTTTTAACTGATTCAAAAAACGCAGCCAAGAGTGGAAAATTTAAAGAGATTTTGGGCTCTTATGATTTAAAGAAAGGAGAGATAATTATCAAAGAAGATAGAATCAAACACTGGATGGGGGTTGGAGCTAAGGCTTCAGATACTGTTCATAATTTTTTGGTAGACAAGAAAGTGATTCAATCAAAAAAGAAAAATGTCTTGCCTAAGAAATCTCCAACAACGAAGAAAAAGACTGCTAAGAAATCATAAAATAACCCCCAATTAAAGGGGGTTATTTATATTGCCAGAATTGTGTAATTTATGATACAATTAAAAAGTGTAGTTTGTAGTCGATACACTACCGAAATTAAGAATAACGCTATTAAAAGTATATTATGGCAGACGATAAAGCATTTTTAGAATACGTAGTTAAAGCATTGGTAGATAATCCCAATGATGTTAAAATCGACCGAACGGTTGATGAAATGGGTGTCCTTATAACAATGACTGTTAATAGGGCAGATATGGGTAAGATTATAGGACGACAAGGTAATACAGCAAAAGCAATCCGAACACTTCTTCGTGTTATCGGGATGAAGAATAATGCTCGTGTTAATTTGAAAATAAATGAACCAGAAGGGGGCAGGGAAGAACAAGCACCAAGCACTTCTGAAACAAGTCAATCAGAATCAACAAGAGTAGTTGATGATGCACTAGAAGACTTAAAAGGAATATAATTTTGAAATAAGAAAAACCTAGACACCGTCTAGGTTTTTCTTTTTGTGTTCAACAAAGGTCCAATCTTTTCAACAACCTTTTCAATGTGTGATATCAGCCACTCCAAGAATAGCTTCCACAAAAGAGTACGCAAAATTTTTT
>DAOSXI010000016.1:0-9298 GCA_035380385.1 Minisyncoccota bacterium | reverse complement strand
AGAATAAAAGATATTGATCCGGATGAGATTTTTTTAGATTCGGAGAATTTGCCTAATTTTAACAAACAGCAATTTGAGGGTCGTTTAGAAAAACCAATCCCCAAAAGATCAATTGTTTTTTTGAGCTCTTTTTTTATTATTGTTTTAGGTTTTTTTGTCTGGCGAACGGTAGATTTACAGATCGTTAACGGGGAAGCTTATTTGGAGAAGAGTGAAAATAACACACTTAACAAACACCCTATCTTTGCTGATCGGGGTTTAATTTACGATCGTAACGATGTCTTGTTAGCTTGGAATAAATGGCCTGAAGAAGATTTAGACAAAATGTCTTTTCCAAAAAGAGCTTATTATCATGAGCCAGGTTTCTCTCATCTTTTAGGTTATACTAGTGCTCCAGCTAAAGATTCTGCTGGTTTTTATTGGCAGGATCGTTTTATTGGTAAAGACGGAGTTGAAAAATATTATGATGAAAAATTAACTGGTCAAAATGGCGTTAAAATAACTGAAACAGATGCTGTTGGAAAAGTTCAGTCTGAGAATATTGTTCTATTGCCAATAGAAGGGGAAGACATAATTCTCACCATTGATAGTCGTATTCAAAAAGAGATGTATAAAGCCATATCAGAAATGGCACACAATGTCTCTTTCCAAGGAGGGTCGGGTCTTATTATGGATATTCAGAACGGAGAATTATTATCAATCGTTAATTATCCAGAATATGATAGTAATATTTTATCTGAAGGGAAAGATAGGGAGAAAATAAATTCTTTTTTAGATGATAAGAGTAAGGTTTTTTTGAATAGGTCAATTTCAGGATTATATAGCCCGGGCTCAATTGTAAAACCATTTTTAGCTTATGGAGCACTAGAAGAAGAAATTATTACTCCAGAAAAAGAGATTTTAGCTAATGGGACAATATCTATTCCCAATCCTTATTACCCAGAGTTAAAATCAATTTTTAAAGATCACGATATTTTTGGTTATGTTGATATGAGGCAAGCCATCTCGGTTTCTTCAGATATATATTTTTACGAAATTGGTGGTGGTTTTGAAGATCAGCAGGGCTTAGGAATTTCAAAAATTGATGAGTATTCTAAGATGTTTGGTCTTGGTGTTAAAACGGGGATAGATTTAAGGGGAGAACAAGATGGATTAATTCCAGACCCAGAGTGGAAGGCTAAGGTTTTTGATGGAGATCCTTGGCGAGTGGGAGATACATACAACACAGCTATTGGTCAGTATGGATTTCAAGTTACCCCTATTCAAATGGTTAAAGCAGTTGCTATTTTGGCCAATAAAGGAAAATTAGTTACTCCTCATATTTTAAAAGGGGGTGATGAAAAATTTTTATCTGAAGGAAAGTTGTTATTGGATGAAGATAAACTTAAAGTAGTTTTTGAAGGGATGAGGATGGCTGTCACAGAGGGGACTTGTTTGGCTTTAAACACTCCCCAAGTTGAAGTGGCAGCTAAGTCTGGAACAGCCCAAGTTGGATTTGGCAATACTAATACAAATTCTTGGATTATTGGTTTTTTCCCATACCAAAATCCTCGTTATGCTTTTGCTCTTGTAATGGAAAGGGGTCCAAAATCGGCATCAGGTAATGCTACCTGGGTGATGAGACAGGTTATAGACTTCATGGTAAAAGAGACTCCAGAATACTTTGACTAAAATTGATAAATAGGCTAATATAGACTGACTATGGAAGAAATTAATTACATGACAGAAGGTAAAAAGAAGGAATTAGAGGGTGAACTTGATTTCCTTAAAACCTTTAAAAGAAAAGAGATAGTTGAAGCATTAGAGGCAGCTAAAGCCTTGGGTGATTTGTCTGAGAACTCCGAATACCACGAAGCTAGAGATGAACAAGGCAGGACAGAAGACCGCATAAGAGAAGTGGAAAATTTATTAAAAACTGCTGTTATTGTTAAAAAACACACTAGCTCACAAGTAGAAGTTGGGGTTTCGGTTAAAGTTAAAAAAGCTGGTGATAAAGAAGAAATTATTTATCATATTGTTGGAGCTCAAGAATCAGACATGTCTTCAAATAAAATATCATATAAATCTCCGCTTGGTCAGGCCTTAATGGGCAAGAAAAAGGGTGAAGAGTTTAATCTAAAAACACCTAAAGGGCTGGTCAAATACACTCTAATTGATATACAATAGAGTTATGGCATCACTAGAAGAATTACGCAATGTGCGATTAAGTAAAATAGAATTACTTAAAGAGGCCCAGATGGATCCTTATCCAGCCTCGGTGCCTTTTGATTATTCAATAAAAGAAATTAAAAATAAATTTACCGACCTCAAAGAAAGTCTAGCTGAAAAAAATATTTCAACTTCGGGCCGAGTTATGGTAATTCGCGGGCAAGGCTCAATCCTTTTTATCGTCTTACAATCAGCCGGATTTCGGATGCAAGCTGTTTTGAAAAAAGGGGAATTAGAAGATCGGCTTTTTAATTTATTTAATGACACAGTAGATTGCGGGGATTATATCTCAGTCTCAGGCTCTTTGTTTGTGACTGCTCGTGGGGAAGAGAGTATTTTAATAAAAGATTGGGTTATGGCCTCAAAGGCCTTATTACCGTTGCCGGATAAATGGTGTGGTATCCAAGATCAAGAAGAAATTGGGCGAAAAAGATATTTAGATATTTTAATGAACGAAGAATCATATCAAAGGTTTGAAATTCGTTCTAAGCTGATTCAATCTATCCGTAAGTTTTTTGACGACAAGGGTTTTATGGAAATAGAAACGCCCATTTTACAAAATCAGGCAGGAGGAGCGATGGCTAGGGTTTTTGAAACACATCACAATGATTATGATATGCCGATGGTTTTAAGAATTGCTTTGGAGTTAGAACACAAGAAAATTATGGCCGGTGGTTATGAGAGAGTTTATGAAATAGGTAAAAACTTTAGAAATGAAGGCTCAGATCCGACTCACCTCCAAGAGTTTACGATGATTGAATGGTATGCTGCTTATCAAACGCTAGAAACTAATATGCTCTGGACTGAAGAGCTTATCAAATCTTTAGCCGAAAAAATTATAGGTAAAACAACTTTCATTGTTTACGACAAAGATGGTAGCGGAGTGGAAGTCGATTTTAATGGTTCGTGGCCCAGAGTATCGTTTGGTGATTTATTAAAAGAAAATGCTGGTATTGATATAAAGACGATAACAGAAGAAGAAGCCAGAAAAGAAGCTATTAAGTGGGGAATGGAAAAATCAGAAGTAGGCAAGACTGGTAGGGGTAATTTACTAGATTTTATTTACAAGAAATCTTCTCGTCCTAAAATTATCAACCCCACATTTGTTATAGATTTTCCTGGAGAATTAAAACCTCTTGCTCAACAGAACAAAGAACAAGGTACCGCTAAGGTGGCGCAACTTATTGTTGGTGGAGCAGAGATCACTAATCAATATGCTGAATTAATAAACCCTCTGGCTCAAAGAGAGCTCTTAATAGCACAAGCTAAAGCAAGGGAACAAGGAGATGAGGAAGCGATGGGAATAGATGAAGAATTTTTATCAGCCATGGAACACGGAATGCCACCGATGACTGGATTTGGGATGGGGATTGATAGGCTGGTGGCGATCTTGACTGAACAAAGAAATTTAAGAGATGTCATATTTTTCCCAATAATGCACCCCCGAGAATAAAAAATATTTTTTAAAAAACCGCCTTATGGCGGTTTTTTAGTTATCCACAGTTTTAGGTGGGATGACCTATTTGTCTTGTGGGTTAAAGTGGTCTATAATAATAATTAAGTGGGATGAAGTGGGGAAGAATAAAAACATCCTACTTTTATAAACATGCTAATCGGAGAATACATACATACACTAGATGATAAAAATAGAATCTCTTTGCCAGTTAAGTTTAGGAAAGAGATGGGGAAGAGTATTGTTGTTGCTCCGGGTTTAGATAATTGTCTTGCTCTATATACTTTGGGCGAGTGGAAGAAAATTTCTACTAAATTATCTGATTCCTCAATGTTGGCAAGTGATAATAGAAGTTTTTCAAGATTTATGTTTGGTCAAGCCGTTATTGTTGATGTAGATGGAAATGGCCGAATACTAATCCCGGAAAATTTAAAGAATCGTTCTAGCCTTTCAAGTAAGGTAGTTGTTATTGGGGTCCAAAATAGAGCAGAAATCTGGAATGAAAGCACTTGGAACGATTACAAAAAGAATGTAGAGACGCAGGCAGACGCCCTAGCAGATAAATTGGGGCAGGGAGGCGTTCTTTAATATGAATCATATTTCTGTATTACTTCAAAAGACCATAGATGAGTTAGATATAAAATCTGGTCAAGTAATTGTTGATGGAACTCTTGGTGGAGGGGGGCATAGTTTAGAAATAATAAGGAGGTTTAATTCTTCGGTTAAAATAATTGGTTTTGATTTGGACATTGATGCTATAGATAGAGTTAAGGTTTTAACACAAGACAAGGAAGCCGACATTATTTTTGTAAACAATGGTTTCCAGAACATAGAAGAAGAGCTTGGGCGTTTGAATATAGAAAAAATTGACCGATTGATTTTAGATTTAGGGTTCAGTTCTTTTCAGCTAGAAGAAAGCGGGCGCGGTTTTTCCTTTCTTTTAGACGAGCCTCTTCTGATGACTCTAAAGAAAGATTTAACGGACGAGGATTTAACCGCTAGAGAAATTGTTAATGACTGGGCGGAAGACAGTTTAGCTGATATTATTTACGGATTTGGTGAAGAAAAATATGCTAGAAGAATAGCCAAAGCTATAGTCTTAGCTAGAACAGAGAAAAAGATAAAGACGACTTTTGACCTAGTCTCAATTTTAGAAAAAAGTATTGGTCGTTTCTATCGTGGGAAGAAAATTCATTTCGCCACTAAAACTTTTCAGGCTTTGAGAATTGCAACCAATAGAGAATTAGAAAACTTAGCCGAAGTTATTGATAAAGGATTTAATTTACTTAGCCAAGGGGGGGCAATAGCGATCATAACTTTTCATAGCTTAGAAGATCGTTTAGTTAAAAGAAGATTTAAAGAATTAGCAGAAAATGGTCAAGCTAAATTAATTAATAAAAAACCATATATACCACCTGAAACAGAAATAGAATCAAACCCTCGTAGTCGTAGTGCAAAATTAAGATTAATAGAAAAAATAATTTAATAAAAAAGATGACAAAAGCCATAGCTATAACTAAAGATTTTAAAAATAATTTAAAATTAAGAAAAAATATCTTTATCTTTTTAATTACATCTTTTATTCTACTTGCTTCTTCCTATGCTTATTTAGTTGTTTCTTTAACTTGCAATGCAGTTGAGAGGAGAAATTATGAAAGAAAAATAACTAGCTTAAATGGTCAAGTCAATGAATTAGATTTAATCTATCTACACATGATTAAAGATTTAGACAAGGAATATGCGATTTCTAATGGTTTTACTGATAATGATCAAAACCTCTTTGTCTCTAGAAATATTAATCAAGTGGCAGTTAGATAATGAAAGGCTTAAGTTTCAAAGGTAGAATAAGATTTATCATAGTAATATTTCTTTTAGTTGCGGCCATTCTTTTGGTCAATCTTTTTAATTTACAGGTTATCAATAGAGAAATTTATGTTAATGAAGTAAATAGTCAGTATATTTCCACCTCAAGCGATGTTTTTAGTCGTGGTTCTATTTTTTTCTCAGATAAAGACGGTAGCTTAGTATCGGCCGCCACAATAACTTCTGGCTTCAAAATATCAGTTCGCCCTGATGATTTAACGGAAGAGGCAGAGGCTCTTTATGATAAATTAAGTCCATACTTAACGATTGATAAAGAAACTTTTATATATCGGGTTAACAAAAAAGGTGATCCTTACGAAGAAATAGCCAATAGACTAACCAAAGAACAAGCCGATTCAATTAAAGCTCTAGAGATTGAGGGATTATTTGTTCATGATGATAATTGGCGTAGTTATCCAAGCGCTGATGTGGCTTCTCATGCTATCGGTTTTTTGGCTTATGAGGGAGATAAACTAAGAGGACAATATGGTCTAGAGCGTTTTTATGATAGTATTTTAGCTCGGCCACAAAACGAACCACATATTAATATTTTTGCTGAAGCTTTTTCTAAAATTAAGAACGATACTTCCGGACAAGGACAAGGGGATATAGTTACAACATTAGAACCAATTGTTTCTTATACCTTTGAATCTGAATTATCTAGCGCTATGGATAAATGGCAAGCCGATGAAGCTGGGGGAATAATAATTAACCCTCTAAACGGAGAGATTTATGCGGTGGCTGGTTTTCCTAATTTTGATTTAAATAATTTTAAAAATGTCTCTGATTCAAATATCTTTAGAAATCCCATAGTGGAAAATGTCTTTGAGTTTGGTTCAGTTATAAAGCCAATAGTTATGGCTAGTGCTATAGATGCTGGGGCAGTTACCCCCGAGACTTCTTATTATGACAGTGGAAGTATAACTGTTGATAAAAAAATTATAAATAATTTTGATAAAAAAGGTAGAGGGCAAGTTACAATGCAAGATGTTTTAAATCAATCACTAAACACCGGTATGGTTTTCGCTGAAAGTAGATTGGGGCATAGTAAGTTTAAAGAATATATAAAAGCTTTTGGTTTAGGTGAGAAGACGGGGATTGATTTACCAAATGAAACTTCTGGGTTGATTAAAAATTTATTATCTAGTCCGAGAGATTTAGAATATGCGAATGCTTCTTTTGGACAAGGGATTGCCCTGTCTCCAATAGAAGCTGTTAGGAGTTTTAGTGTTTTAGCTAATGGTGGCAACTTAATTAAACCACATTTAGTTAAGGCAATAAAATACGATAATTTTACAGAAGAAAAGATAGAATCTAGTTTTATAAGGCAAGATATAATAAAACCAGAAACCGCTGAGACCATAACTCAGATGCTAGTTAAGGTTTTTGATAATTACGATGAAGGAGATCACAAGTTTGAACACTATAGTGTTGCCGCCAAGACAGGAACGGCCCAAATAGCTCGCGAAGAGGGAGGAGGATATTATGAAGACAAGCACACCCATTCGTTTTTTGGCTATTTTCCAGCTTATGAACCGAAATTTTTAGTTTTTCTTTATCTAAAAAATCCGAAAGGAGTTAGATATGCTTCACAAACACTAATTCCACCTTTTGTTAACATCACCAAATTTCTTCTAAATTATTACAATCTTCCTCCTGATAGATAAAACTTTGTGCTAAAATATAATAAAGGCATAAGTTTATATGAAAAGATTTATAAAGAAAATATTAACTTATATTATTATCTGGCAATCAAAAATTGTTATATTTAAATATAAGCCAAAAATCATAGCTATAACTGGTTCTGTCGGTAAGACTTCAACTAAGGAAGCCATCTTTTCAATTATTTCAGCTAGTAAGACTGTTCGGATGAGCCAGAAAAGTTTTTATAATGAAATTGGTTTACCCCTAACCATACTAGGTTGTTATGATGGGGGAGAAGATCCATTTATGTGGATAGGAACGATAATCCATGGGCTCAGTTTAATTTTTTGGAAACACAAATATCCGGAATTTTTGATTTTAGAGGTTGGGTTAAGAATCCCCGGAGATATTAAAAATAAAGTGGCTAATTGGTTAAGGCCAGATGTTGTGATGGTAACTAGTCTTCCTAACTGCCCAGCTCATATTGAATTTTTTAATAGTCAAGAAGAACTAGAAGATGAAAAAATTTCATTGGTCCGAGCCCTGAAAAAGGGAGGGCTTTTAATCTTAAATCATGATGACCCTCGGGTTTACTCTCTTCACTTGAAATCAGAGTCAAGAACTGTCTCTTTTGGGATTAATGAAGGTTCAACTTACCAAATACTTTATCTAACCGAAAATTATTTTGATAACGAAAGTCAAAAGCCAGAAATTGGACTTAATTTTAAGGTCAAATATGAAGGCAATACTTTCCCCATTCATCTAAATAATATTTTAGGGTTACACAATGCTGGGATAGTAACTTCAGCTCTAGCTTGTACAAAAGAACTGGGGTTTGATTTACTAGAAAGTATTAAGATAATAAATAATTTTAAAACCCCACCGGGTAGATTATCTCGCTTAGAGGGTATAAAAAATTCAATTATTATAGATGATAGTTATAATTCATCACCACTAGCCCAAGATGTCGCTCTTAATGTTTTGAAAGAGATGAAAGCCTCTCGTAAAATAGCAGTTTTGGGAGATATGTTGGAGCTTGGAAAACACACCGAAGAAGAGCATTTAGTTGTTGGTAAAAATGTTTCGCTGATGGCTGATAAAATAATCTTAGTTGGGCAGAGAGCTAAAATAATAGCTGATGGAGCAATTCAAAATAACTTTTCCAAAAAAGATATAGTCTATTTTAATGAGGCCGTTCAGGCTGGAGATTATTTGGCTAAAGAAATTAGGGAAGGGGATTTAATTTTAGTTAAGGGTTCACAAAAGATGAGGATGGAAAAAGCAGTAGAAAAAATAATGTTAGATAAAGATAATAAAAAAGAACTACTCTGCCGCCAAAGTAAAGAATGGGAATAAAAAAAAGAGGATATCAAATGATATCCTCTGGGTCAATCTCCATGATCTGGTCATCAAGAGACGGGTCTATCTCTTCTCTCTCACATATTATTTTTGCGAAAGAGATACTTGCTTCTAGGCCATCTTCTGGTTCAACCAGCATTCCGAGCTCTCTTTCAACCCTCTCTTTATATGAATTAAATTTATACCACGGAACGATGAAATCTTCTTCATCTATAAGGTGAGTTTCTTTGAGTGAACATAAGATAGTTATTTGGTCTTTTTTTTGTGCAACTATTTTTTTTACCTCTAAGACTAGACTCTCGGCATTTGTTCTGATACGGTTATTTTCCCGCATCTTTCTAATCACCTCCTTGAGGTGGTCAGAATATTTTTTTATTTTTTTCATTATAAATAAATTTTCCATATTATCTCACGGAATAATGCTTTTGTCAATGCTTAGTTAATCCCCAAAAAAATTTCATCTTATCTTATTTTAAGGTTATAATTAAATTATATGAAAAAAGAAAAACTAATTACTAAAATATTTGTGCCAGCCACTTTCTTGGCTATGATAATAGTCAATTTCTTGGCAAATTTTTTACCAATTAATAATATGTCCACCGGTGGGGTATCAGAACTTTATCCCAATTTATTTACTCCAGCTCCACTAACTTTCTCTATTTGGGGAATTATATATTTCTTAGTTGCTTTATATGTGCTTTATCAGCTTGGTCTGTTTAAAAAAGTCAAAAGGGATCAAGCATTATTAAGCAAGATTGGTTTTTATTTTTC
>DAOSXI010000015.1:2629-10120 GCA_035380385.1 Minisyncoccota bacterium | reverse complement strand
ATTGTTATTGCTAGAGAAATGACTAAACAATTTGAAGAGTTTATAGAAGGCCACCCAATAGACATAATTTCTTATTTTGAAAAAGACCCCATACATACGAAGGGTGAATTTGTTGTTATTGTGAAGCCTTAAAAAATAGGTTATAATCTAAAAATATGAGAAAAGAAAAAGCTTTATTTATAATTGGTTTATGGATCTCCGCTTTGTCGTTTTTGGGTTTTCCTCAAACTTGGCGTAATGTTTTGTTTCTAATAACTGGTTTAGTCATCATTTACTTATCTTATTTATTCTACATAGAATCTCGGGCTCGTATTTTAAGAAGGAATAATCAAAGTAAGACTTTTGTTGATAATGTAAATAGCCTAAATCATAATGACGACGATCAAAAATAAATCAACGAGAATTATTTTAATTAGCCTCGCATTAATTATATGCGGGGTTATTGTCTATAATTTTTTCCCTTCAATTTTTAAAGTAATTAGTAATGAAGTGGAATATGTTTCAACTATAAATAACTCGGAAATAAACAATGAGCTAAACGAAAAAGAGCCCAAAGAAGAAGTAAAAGAAGAGCCGGTTGTTATCCCAATTAGTCACATTAAAACGCCGGAAGTGGTCAAGGCTATTTATTTATCTGGCTGGGTGGCAGGGACGAAGAGCATTAGAGATAAACTGGTTAAAATTATAGACGAAACGGAGCTCAATGCCGTTGTTATAGATATTAAAGACTCAACGGGTAGAATTAGTTTTAAAATAGATGATCCACTAATAGAAGAAATAGGAAGTGTTGAAAATAGAATTGCAAACATTAGAGAGCTTACTAATTTATTACACCAAAAAGACATTTATATAATTGGACGAATTTCTGTCTTTCAAGATCCTTTTTTAAGTAAATTAAAGCCCGAGTGGTCTATTAAAAGATTAAGCGACGGGGAGGTTTGGAAGGACAAAAAGGGATTATCTTTCTTAGATCCGATGAATCAAAATGTCCGTGATTATACCACGGCCATTGCTCTTGGCTCATATCATTTAGGCTTTGACGAAATTAATTTTGATTACATCAGATATCCATCAGATGGTAACATGAAAGATATAAATTATGATTTAAAAGAAGGGGAGACGAGAGCTGATAACATTGAAGATTTTTTTGTAAACTTATCATCTAAAATGAAAGAAATAGAGAATATTCCAATCTCAGCCGATTTATTTGGATTAACAACCGAGGTGATTGATGATATGGGTATCGGTCAAGTTTGGGAAAAGGCAATCCCTCATTTTGATTATATTTGCCCGATGGTTTATCCTTCTCATTATCCAGCTTCTTATAATAATTTTGCTAATCCTGCTCTTTACCCATATGAAGTTATAACTAGATCTTTAGATTCAGCAATCAAAAAGACAGAAGCAATTGGTCAAAATATCTCAAAAATTCGTCCGTGGTTACAAGATTTTGACTTAGGGGCTGTTTACACTAAAGAGTTAGTTAAAGAACAAATAAAAGCCACTAATGATCTTGGTTTATCATCCTGGATGCTTTGGGATCCAAGCAATAAATACACACCCGAAGCACTAGAATTAGAGTTTGAAAAAATTAATTAATTTTGAGATAATTAAAAAGATGCACAGAAAAAATATATTTTTAAGAAACATAGGTTACATCATCTTTTCATTTTTCATCGTAGCACTACTTCTTGCTATCGGTATATATTTGGGTTACACCAATAGGCCAGAAGTAGACAAGGTGACTTCAGTTATAAATAAAGACGCCACCATGGAGTTCTCGGCTGATTTTAATACTTTTTGGAAAGTTTGGAATGTCTTAAACGAGAAATCAATTTATGCAGGCGACATAGATGATCAAGATAAAGTTTGGGGGGCAATTTCAGGACTAGCTTCATCTTTTGGCGATCCATATACCACTTTTTTCCCACCAGAAGAGAACGATACTTTTAGGGAGGAAATTAGAGGGACATTTGAAGGTATTGGAGCTGAGATAGGAGTAAAAGATGATGCTTTAACAATTGTCGCTCCTCTTAAAGATACACCGGCTTGGAATTCCGGTTTGAAGTCAGGAGATAAAATAATTCAAATTGATGATGTCAATGCCATCGGTTTAACATCAGAAGAAGCAATTAACTTAATCAGGGGACCAGAGGGCACACCTGTTAATTTAATGATTAAGAGAGAGGGTGAAAGTGAGCCTCAAACTATTACTGTTACCAGAAGAGAAATACAAATCCCGACAATTGAAACAGATATTAAGCAAGACGAAGTTTTTGTTATCAGCTTCTATAGTTTTTCTGAAAACTCAGTTTCTTTGTTTAGAGATGCCCTAATAGAGTTTATTAGATCTAAAAAAGATAAATTAATTATTGATTTACGAGGTAATCCAGGTGGTTATTTAGAAGCGGCTGTTAATATTGCTTCTTGGTTTATAGATGAAGGTGAGATAGTTTTGAAAGAAACTTTTGCCGGAGCCTCCAAGCCAAAACTATATCGTAGTCGTGGGCCAAGATTGTTTAATGATAACCTTTCTCTTGTTGTTTTGATTGATGGAGGTTCTGCCTCTGCCTCAGAGATACTGGCTGGAGCTTTGAAAGAACATGGATTGGCGACCTTAATTGGTATGCAAACATTTGGTAAGGGTTCGGTTCAAGAATTAGTAAAAATAACAGACGAAACAGCTCTAAAGGTTACGGTTGCTAATTGGCTAACTCCTAATGGTTTGTCAATTTCTGAGGGGGGTCTGACTCCAGACATAGAAGTTCCTTACACCATAAAAGATGCTGAGCTAAATCTTGACCCCCAAATGGACAAGGCTATAGAATTTTTACTTTCCAAATAAAAGGTTCGAATTATTAATTTAATTTTAGATGGTTCAATCCATTACTATAATTAATATGAAAGTTATATTACTTACCGATGTCCCTAAAATAGGGAATAGGTATGATGTCAAAGAATTAAAAGATGGTTTTGCTCAAAATGCATTAATAGCTAAAGGTTTGGCTGTTTTGGCGACAAAATCTGAGTTGGCTAAAATTGAAAATCGCAAAAAAGAGACAGACCAAAAGAAAGCTTTAGGCAATCGTTTATTTGAAGAGATTTTATCTAAGGTTAATGATAAAGAAATAATCATTAAAGCAAAAGCCAACGATAAAGGACATCTTTTTAAGTCCGTTGGACCGAAGGATGTGATTGAGGTTGTTAAAGAAACTACCGGTTATCTTTTAGAAGAGAAATCCATTACCATGGAAAACATAAAAGAGATAGGGGAGCATCAAATTAAAATTAGCAACAATGAGCACAAGGGGCAATTTGGAGTTATCGTTAGACCTAGCTAAAAATAAAAATCCACCAATATGGTGGATTTTTATTTTTAGCTTGTTGCTACACTGACTATTTTTTTCTTAGTCGTTGTTCTGTCAAAATTTTTCTTTCTTTTAAGTCCAAACTTTACTCTACCGTCTTTCAAGGCAAAAAGAGTATGATCTTTTCCAAGACCAACATTTTCTCCAGGAAGTATCTTAGTCCCTCTTTGTCTAACAATAATAGAGCCAGCTTTAGCCAACTCGCCATCGTAAAGTTTAGTTCCTAAATACTTTGGGTTTGAATCTCTTAAGTTTTTGGCCGATCCCGCGGCCTTCCTATGTGCCATATGTTAATTAATCACTAGCGAGTAGCTAATTTATTATTTATAATTAAGTAAGTATGAGTATACATAATTTTTTCAATAAAATCAAGGAAAATAAAGCATTTGACAAAACTCTACTTTTGTTTTCTATTGTAATAATCGCTGTGGCTTTAGCTTCTTTTGGTTTGGGTAGAATTTCATCTCAATTAGGTAAAGCAAGCGCCCTAGAAGGCTCTATAATCCTTGTAGAAGGGCAGGAAAGTGGTTTTCCGAGTGAAAGGGAGGTGATACCAGAAAAGAAGTTTGTGGCCTCAAAAAGTGGAACAAAATATTATCCCTTAGATTGTGGTGGGGCAAAGAGGATTAAGGAAGAAAATAAAATATGGTTTGCGACTAGCAAGGAGGCTGAGAAGTTTGGCTATACTCTATCTTTAACTTGTAAATAAATAATAAATAAATTAATTTATTTAATGTTTGTTTAGAAAGTAAGCTATAAATTATTAGAGGGAATAGCTTATTAGGGGGCTTATACAATAAGATACATAGTCGCACAATATATCTTTTACGACATTAAATAACCCCTACCATACTATTTTACTTATCTTTCTTTAATTTAAGGTATTTCCTGTTATTTAGCTTAGCTGGCATTAAATCTTTAGATGTATACATCTCATAATCTTTACCATAACCAATCTCCTTCATTAGTTTGGTTGATGCGTTTCTTATTTTAAGTGGCACTGGTAAATTCCCATAATTCTTTACATCTTCTTTTGCTTTTAGATATGCATCATAGGCACTTCGGTCTTTCTTAGCCAAGGCTAAATAAACGGCTCCAAAGGCCAAGTTCTCGGCACACTCAGGTAATCCAACATTTTCTACAGCTCTAAAGACATCATTAGCCACCACCAGAGCTGTTGGTTGAGCTAATCCAATATCCTCACTAGCGAAAACTATCATCCGACGAGCGATAAACTTTGGATCCTCACCAGCTTCTATCATCCTAGATAGATAATAGAGGGCTGGGTCTGGCTGGCTGGCACGCATACTTTTGATAAAAGCACTGATGGTGTTGAAATGCTCGTCTCCCCTTTTATCATATCTGATAAACTTGTTTTGCAACGTATTCTTTAAGTTGTCAAGAGTTATATCTCCATACAAAGAAATTGTGTTTTCTATCATAGATAAAACTTGTCTGGCGTCACCATTAGACATCTGATACAACCAAGAAAGAGCCTCTTTATTTATCTTATACCCAGTAGTCTTAATTATCTTTTTTATATCTCCCTCGGATAATTCTTCCAATATAAAAACTCTCATTCGCGACAACAAAGCCGGAATAACTTCAAAGCTAGGGTTTTCAGTAGTCGCTCCAATTAGAATAAGTTTACCACTCTCAACATAAGGCAATAAAAAATCTTGCTGAGCTTTATTGAAGCGATGTATTTCATCTAAGAAAATTATTTTTGGTCCAAGTAGATCGCCGGTGTAATTTTTTGAGTTACCGTCAACTATTTTTCTAATATCATCCTTGCCCGCTGAAACTGCAGACAGTTCATAAAAGTCGGCATTTATAGCCCGAGCATATATTCTAGCCAAAGTTGTTTTACCCACTCCGGGTGGTCCCCAAAGTATAAAAGAAAAAACATGTTTTGATTCTATCGCAACACGCAGAGGTTTATCCGGCCCGACTAAATGCTCTTGGCCGACAAAATTTTTCAAACTATCAGGTCTTATTTTTGATGCTAGTGGTTCCATTAACTAAAGCAAATCAAGCTCCCTATCTATATCTATTAAGTCAAATTCAGTCGTATTTTCTATTCTAATCGTCTCTATTTCGTCTATTAGGGATTGTTCCATGTTTGTCTCTAATTCACTCTCATTTGGCTTTTTAGGGCTATTTAAGCGTTGATTTGTAACAATAACAAGTATTATGGCCAATATTATAACGGCAACAATAATAAAAGGAGTGCTGTTTAATCTCTTTTTCATATTATTCTTGGTCTATGTTATTGATAATCTCAACAACAGACTCATCAATAATCATTTCTTCTTCCTCCTCTGGTTTTTCAACCAACATTAAAGCTAATAATCTTAATTCATTTTTAATCTCTTTGGTTGTTATAAATAAATTATTGATATTTTCCTCGAAACCATCTCTAATGGCTGTAATGTCATCTTTGATTAAGTTCTCGTCGGTGATGGCCATGGTGTAATGAGTTTTAGCTTGTTTAATTATTTCTTCTCTAATCAAATCAATTTTATTGTTTAGGGCGATAGATTTTTCTTCCAATAATATTGTATCTTCTAGGGCTTCTTTTTTCTCTCCAATCTTAACATCTACTTTAGCCAAAATATCTTCTATTTTATTTATATAGAGAGATAGAGATTCAATATATTTTGTGTTTAGTTCTTGGATACCATTAATTATTTTCAAGACAGCATTTCTTTTGTTTATGTCTCCAATTTTTTCTATACCAAAAACTGGTGAATCACTAATGTTCAAAAGACCAGAATTAGCTCTATCAAATTTTAGTTTGAAATCTTCCCTTTTATTTTTTATTTTTTCTAAAATACTATCTATTCTGTATGTATTTTCTTTTACCTCTTTTTCTTCTTCAATTTCTTCCCCCGGGCAAACAAATTGACATAGAGGACCAGTCCTTCCAACCCAAGTCCCATCGGGACACAAAAAAGCATCCATAGTACAGGCGACCATTTCTTCCTCCGCCAAAACGAATTGGCTTGGCGTAATGGCTCCTAATCCGATTAATAACATAGAAAATATAATAGATAAAGATGTAATTTTATTCATAGTTTAATTGTATTACTCCGCCCCTTAATAATCAAGCAGATTAAGATTGACAAACATTATTGATAACATTCCCCGTTTCTAATCCGGCAATTATATTTAAGGCGGCAACTTCAGACATTTTCTCTCTAGCCGATATTCTAGACGAGGCTATGTGTGGTGTTAATACAATATCATGCAAATCTGTCAAGCCCTTAGTCATCTTTGGCTCTCTCTCAAAAACATCAATGGCTGCTCCTTTTATAACATCATCTTCTAGGGCTTTGACTAAAGCGTTCTCGTCTATTACAGCCCCCCTTGAGGTATTCACAATGAAAGCATCTTTTTTCATTGTGGCCAGCGTTTCTTTATTGATTAAATGTTTAGTGCTAGGAAGTAGCGGAACATGTAAAGATAATATATCAGCCTGTTTGATGACCTCTGCTGTCTCTAATTTCTCTGTTTCGTCCATCCTTTCTAATTCAATGCTTGGTTTTAAGTCACTATAAATAATCCTAGAACCAAAACCGTAATGTAATATCTTGGCCACTTCTGTTCCTATTTGTCCAACTCCAATAAGACCAATTGTTTTGCCTCGTAAATCTGTCCCAACTAATAAATCAGGATCCCAGCCTCTATATTTACCACTTCTCATAAATCTATCCCCTTCTGCTACCCTGGCTGTTAAGCAAAGCATTAAAGCTACGGTGTGTTCAGCCACAGCTACCGCTGATGTTCCGGGCGTATTGGAAACTTGGATTCCCCTCTTTTTACACTCTTCTAAATCAACATTATCAAAACCAACAGAGAAATTACAGAAGAATTTTGCTGTCGGACAAGCATCAAAGACTTCCCCATCTAATTTATCAGTTAGAAAAGAGATAACTCCAACATATTTTTTCTTTTTTAGGGCTTCTATTAGTTGTTTTTTTGTTGGTGGTTTTTTGAATTTACCAATATCAAAAGTAATACCTTTTTGTCTTAATAACTCTAGCCCTGTATTAGGAATTGGTCTGGTGATAAATATATGTTTATTCATTTATTTTTTTAATTAACCTATTAAAGTTGACCC
>DAOSXI010000015.1:0-2529 GCA_035380385.1 Minisyncoccota bacterium | reverse complement strand
TGATAAATATATGTTTATTCATTTATTTTTTTAATTAACCTATTAAAGTTGACCCTCTATATTTTTCAGCTATCAAAGCAATCTTGTCCATAAATGCTACAGCTTCCACTGGATATTTTCCTCTAGCTGATTCTTCTGAAAGCATTACCCCGTCAGCTCCATCTACAATAGCATAAGCCACATCTGAAACCTCAGCTCGCGTTGGGGTTTTGTTATGTTCCATTGAAGAGAGCATTTCTGTAGCTACGATAACCATTTTACCGGCCTTTTTAGCTTCTTCAATTATGTGATGTTGAATAAAAGGAATTTCTTCTAATGGAAACTCGTTTCCTAAATCTCCCCGAGCCACCAAGACTCCATCTGTTTGTTCTAATATAGATTCTAAGTTTTCATAGGCTTGTCTCCTTTCAATTTTGGCAATAATTTTTTGATGCCCTCCATTTTCTTCAATCAATCTTCTTAATTCTAAAATATCATTACAACAACAGACAAAAGACATAGCAACATAATCAACCCCTTCTTTAATTCCAAAAGCTAAATCATTGCGATCCTTTTCTGTAATAACACTTTGCCCCAAGTCTCCTCCAAAATGGTGGCCATTCTCGTCTTGGACTCTTGGACCAGACAAATCTTGTATAATAGGCACCTGAAGATCCAACTCTTTTTCCAGTTCTCTAATTATCTTTATTATATCTCTAAACCAATCGTGGTCGTTCCAAGAAAAATTAAGCCGAAACATATTAGCGTGATTTTCCATCATCTTGCGGATGATTTCTTTTTTGTTACTAGCTGGTCCAATGGTGGCAATTATTTTAGTTAAAGACTCCATATTTTTCAAATTAAAAATTATTAATGTCTTTATTATACACTAAAAAATGTTTTTACTTAAATTAAAACACCGACTAAGTCGGTGTTTTAACAGCTTATTTTTTCTTGTCTTTCTTTGGCTTTTTCTTTTCTTTGCGATGAGTTTCTCCTTTCATATATTTAGCTAAAAATTATTTTTAATAATACTTTCATTATACTACCTATTAGAATTAAATAAATAGTCTAGCCAGTCTAATATCTAAATAGCTAATATCGTGACCTTCTTTTTCTAAAATCTCTTTAATCGGTTTGAGTTTGCCCTTATCTTCTTTATTCTTTATTTTACTCTGGGCTTTTTTTACTAGCTTAATTATTTCACTTTGCGGTTTTATTTGACCCTTTTTAATTTTTGGATTAGAGGCAACAATTTTTTCTATGTGAGATAAAATGGTTTCGGTGGTAAGGTTTCTTTCCTTGGCTATTTCTTTTATTTTAAGCCCTGATTCTAATAGCTTCTTTGTTTCTTCTAGTGTAGAAGTTTTTGTATCTCTTACTCCCCTATTAGTCTTTCTATTTTTGCTAATTTCAATTTGCCCACCCATTTTTAAAATAAAATCATTTTCTAGTTTTTGTTGTTCTTGACTACCCAATTTAGCAAATAAAATTTTATTTTGTGCACTTTGGTCTTTTAATTCTTGGTCTAGAGATAAAACTCGTGGATCAACCAAAAGAGCTTGCTTATTCAATCCTGCTAAAACTATGCCCTCTAGTGTTCTAACCCTAGAAAGTGCCACATACCCCATTCCGTAAGTAAATGTTCTCCTCAGGTCTATTTCGGCGTTATCTAGAGACATCCCTTGGCTTTTGTGAATCGTGATAGCCCAAGCTAGTCTAAGAGGAATTTGTTTAATAGAAGCCTTAATTCTACCCTCTTCTTCTATACTCCATGATTCTTGCTTAAGGGTTACTCTTTGCCCAGAATATAATTCTACCACTGGATATCTAGTATCTAATTCAAAATCAACAATTTTTCCACGCGAGCCATTAACATATCCCATTTCAAAGTTGTTTTTAATACACATAACCTCAGCTCCTTTTTTCATTTTCAAAATCTCGGTGGCAATAGAGCTTTTTTTTAATATCTCAACTAAATTAAGTGGGCCATCCCCCGTCATAATAGAAGTTATTTCTTGTTCATTTATTTCAGCTAATTCTTTTTCATTGATTGTATCAACATCAGCATTGTGAGTGTAGAGTTTTGTTGGTTTGAAGGCTGAGATATTTACCCCGATTCTTTTTTCTAGTATTTGATAATCCCCTTCTTCAATTTGGTTATTTCTGATTTTGTTTAATATTTCTGTTAGAGTATCATCTTTTTGCCTAAATTGTTCTTCCAAATAACAGACAGCTGGATTTAGTATTTGCCAAACTTTACTTTTAGGAATAATCTCACCAGCTTGTTCTTCTCCTTTTCTAACTGGGGGCAACTGGAAAAAGTCACCCGATAAAATAACTTGCAATCCTCCAAACGGCTTATCATTTCTCTTAAATCGCCGACATATTCTTTCTACCATTTCAAGTTGTCTTCCTTCCAGCATTGATATTTCGTCAATAATTAAGACTCTAGCTTTATCAAACCTCTTCCAAAGATATTTTCTTTCTTCTAGTTTTTCTAACTCTCTCTCGTCTAAATGGTCTTTAATCCCTAGCCCAGACCAGCTA
>DAOSXI010000014.1:9281-10560 GCA_035380385.1 Minisyncoccota bacterium | reverse complement strand
CTAATGGTTTACAACGATTTAATTAGCAATATAGATGTTATTGAAAAAGGGGAGGAGAACATTAAAGGGATTGATACTTATCGCTATTCCATTACGACCGACCGGTCTCTAGTCAAAAATTTATTGATGACAATAACCCGCGGTGTTTCTGAAAATTTAACCGAAGAGGAAGAAGAAAGAATCAATCAAGTTCTAGGTTCTTTGAATATTGCTAGTTTTGATGTCTGGGTTGGTAAGGGTGATAATAATATTTATCAATACAATATTATTGCCAATGTCCCATTATCTAAAATATTAGGCCTTGATGATAAAAGTATTGGTGATAACACTATTTCTGTTTCTTGGAAAACTACTTACCATGATTTTGATATTATCAATAATATTGTTATGCCGGACGATTTTGTTCTGTACTTAGATTACTTAGAAGAAATGAAAAAAGAAAATATTAAGAAAGAGCTTAATTATTTTGTTGATTTAGCTTCTGCGCTTAAAACAAAAATTAAAAATTATGGTTATAAATCAAACACAGGGGGTAGTTGTATGAACCCCGTCTCAGGCTCTCTTTTCTCACCAACAGGACACCCTAAAAGTGCAAGTCAAGAGATAGGTCTAGTTTCAGAATTGTTAAACGAAGTTATGTCCGAGACTAATAATAAGGGTTATTGTTATTCTTCTTCAGATAGTTGGGCTATGGCTGTTCCAATTTCAGAGAGTTACCAAAAATTAGAAGATGGAGCAGAGATTATCATGACTCGTTATTATTGTGTTGATAGTACTGGCAACAAACTAGAATTAGGTAAAAAACCTGACGGCCCAGTTTGCCCAGTAGATTAATCTCTTATTTTGAGTAGTCCGACTACTCAAAACTACTCAAAAATAATATCCGTGTTTTTTGAACAACAATCTTGGAGCGAGACAAAGTAGTATTAAGCCACGGAAAAGTATATTACCATTTAATTTCGCGACCGCGAAATTAAATGGTAAGAATAATATTATCAGCGACCCGAGATTTTTTTTGTTGCTTAAGGAGTTTTTTTATGTTATAAAATAAGGACATTATGGAGACATTAGTGTAGGAGTAACACAGCTCTCTGTGGAAGAGCTATCATGAGTGCAAATCTCATATGTCTCCCAAAGGTTTGTAAAAAAAAGGGGGGGCGGGCTTTCGCCCGCCCCCCCCTTTTTTATCCCCAAGCCGATAACTCTAAAAATGATATAATCAAAACATGACAGAAAATAAAAATAATAATTGGGCACTAGTTTTCAAAAAAAATATTCC
>DAOSXI010000014.1:3333-9181 GCA_035380385.1 Minisyncoccota bacterium | reverse complement strand
CTCTAATCTAATTTTACTTCCCACAAGCGGTAGTTTATGTTATCAGTTTGATATTCAAAGAAAAGATTGGCAAATAACAAATAAAGAAGAAATGCCAGAAGGGGTTAAAGAAAAAGTTTTTTCCGTCGTAGATGATTTTATCAAAAATAATTCTTATGGGGTTAAGCCACACAAGGAAGGGGATCAAGTCTTAGAAGATAGGGGAAGCCAAATAACACTTTCTGCCCTCGGTCAAAATGCCCCAATAGAAGAGAAGATAAAATGGGATAAAGACCAAGAAAAAAGACAAGCCATTAAAAAAATACTAGAGAGTAAATTACCAGAAGTTAGTTTTTCTATCGGTGGAGCGACCTCAATAGATATTTTGCCAAAGGGTTTTGATAAAGCTAAGGGCTTAAAAAATTTTCTAGAAAAAGAAAAGATGAAAACAGAAGATTTATTTTTTGTCGGTGATGCAATTTTTCCCGGAGGCAATGATTATTCTCCTCTTTTAGAAGGATTTGATTGTCAAAAAGTTTCAGGCCCAACAGAAACAAAAAAAATTATTCAAACTTTTTTATAAAAATTTTCCAAAAAGCAAAAACATTTCTTCCAAAAGAAGTGTTTTTTGTTTAGTTCTATGCTTATTCTTGTCCACTTTTTATCCACATAGTTTTCCAGAGAAATGAAAAAAACACTGTTGCAATAAGGATTTTATTAGGTGATAATTAAGACATTGAAAAAATAAATTATTGAACTGATGAAAATAAAAATATTAAAAAAATCTATTTTACTTGTTTGTTCACTAGCATTACTTACTCAAGTTTATCTTTGGGCTGAACCAACCTTTGCCATAGAAGATGATGACGAAGTCATTGTTACTTTAAATGTAGAGACCGGAATTACCATATCTGATGGAGCTGATGTCACTATGTCTCCTTCTTTAGGTATTACATCAGATACATCTATTGGAGAGACTTCTTGGATTGTTAAAACAAACAATGTCTCTGGTTATAATCTAGATGTTAAAGCAAGCACTGCTCCAGCTCTAGCAAATGCGACAGATAGTTTCGCTGATTACACAGAAGCGGTTTTGGGTACACCAGAAACATGGTCTGTTGGATCGGGTGATTATGAATTCGGTTTCTCGGCTTATGGAGATGATGTTGCCGATGGCACCTGGGGAGCAGGAGTTGATTGCGGAACTCACACCACGATCTCAACCAACAACTTAAACTATTTAGGATTTAAAACAACAGACAAAACAATTGCCACCAGAAGCTCTGTCACTCCTAACGTTGGAGTTGAAACGAATATTTGTTTCGCCGCTGAGCAGAAAGATGTTTATGCCCCATCCGGAACTTACACTGCCACCATTACCGCCACCGCCCTCACTCTTTAGCCAATCTTAAGTCATGAGAAATTTCAAAATAAATAAAACAAAAAGCTATTTTATCTTTATTTTACTTGGTTTTTTTATCTTACCAGGTCTTTCTTTAGCTTATCAAAAAACTCAGCTAGACTTAGAACCTCAAAATGATTTTGTTGTTGAACCTGGTAAAACGGAGATTTTTTTAAACAAAGGTGAGTCCGTAGTTAAAAATATTATAATCACCAACAGAATAAATAGACAAGTTAGTTTTAGGCTTTCAACAGAAGACTTAGTCGGAACGACTGACCCAAGCCAGCCAGTTATTTTAATGGGTGACACAGATGGCCCCTACTCTTTACGAGATTTTATTGAGCCAGAAATTTATGAATTTCAATTAGACTTGGGTGAGAGAATAACTATCCCGGTAAAAGTTTCTGTGCCGGAAGACGCAGAGCCGAGAGGTTATTATGGTGCCTTAATTGTTTCAAGTGAATCTGAGCAAAGTGAAAATGGCGAAGAGGCAAGTGGAGCTCAAGGTAAAACAAAAATTATTTCCAGAATTGGATCACTTTTTTTAGTTAAGATAAACGGACAAGGTAAAGAAGAAGGACAGCTTGAAGATTTTAAAATTTCTGGTCCATTGCAAAAGTTTTATAGCAGTGCCCCAGAGAGTTTTGAAATTGCCTATGAAAACACCGGTAATGTCCACCTTGTCCCCTATGGAAAAATCTCAATCAATAATTTAATTGGTCGCACCGTTGATCAGATTGCTGTTGATGCTTACTTTGTCTTACCTGATTCTATTCGCTATCGTGAAGTTTTTTGGCAAGATGCCAATTTTTTATTTGGGCGTTATAAAGCGGAATTATCTTTATACAAAGGCTATGGTAATGAATACGAAGAGTCCGAAATAGTCTTTTGGGTCTTACCTTGGAAGATAGTTGTTCCAGTCTTTGTTGGGCTAATACTCCTTATTTCTATAGTTTATTATATCCTGACACGATTTGAGATTAAGAAGAAAAAATAAAATATGAACTTAATATCTTTAAAAAAAAGAATATTGAGCCTAACTCTAGCTCTTGCTTTAGTCACTCCAATACCTCTTAATTTAGCTTTAGCTGAAGTTATGGGGAGCTCTAGTTACAAGATTCAAAGTGACTCAGTTAATTTAGGTGGAGAGGATTCTAGTAGCCCATCGTATAATTTAGGTGACACCCTAGGCGAACTGGGCACAGGGGATTCTAGTAGCGACAATTATATTTTACATGCCGGCTATTGGCAGATGCAAAGTAATTATTTATCAATTTCTAATCCGGATGATTTAGTTTTAGCTTCAATCGGCGGACTAAGTTTGCAGTCTAGTGAGGGAACTTTATCTTGGCTTGTTAAAACAGACAGCCCGTCTGGTTACGAGCTCTCCATCAATGCCACCACTTCACCAGCTTTACAATCAGCTTATGATTCTTTTGATGATTATACTCCGGCAGGTGCAGTGCCAGATTATAATTTTATTAGTCCAACAGACACTTCTTACTTTGGATTTACCCCCGAAGGTTCTGATGTAGCTCCTTTGTATCGTGACCAAGATTTTTCTTGTGGAGCGGGGACGAATGAAACTACAGGTAAGTGTTGGGATGGTTTATCCACGACCCCAAAAATTATTGCAGTATCTTCTGCCCCAAATCATCCATCTGGAAGCACCACCACGGCTCGTTTTAGAGCTGAAACAGGAGAGGGCCATATCCAAACTGCTGGGGAGTATCAAGTAGTTATTGAGGTAACGGCCATCTCCCTATGATTAAAAAACCCTTTATTTTAATACCTTTTTTGCTCACTTGGCTTGTTTTACCACTTTCTTCTTTTGCCGTGGAGGGTGATGATGGGATGAATGTTTCTTTAGAAATTATTGGCTGTAACAATAATGGTATTTGTGAACCACCTCTTGAAAATTTTTTAAATTGTCCAAACGATTGCAAGCCTGAAGAAGAGGACAAGACGGGTAGTGTTCGTCCTGTATCTTTAGATGAAATCTTTATGAACATTAAAGTTGTTCCAAGCTATACTACTGCCGTCATCACTTGGACCAGCTCTATTCCAACTATCTACAACCTAAGTTGGGGAGAAGACACAGATTTTAGAGATGGTGTTTTAAAAAATGTTCACTTTGTTAATGACCACCGTGTAGAATTAATTAATTTAAAAAGTGGCACCACCTATTATTTCAAAATTGAAGCTCAAACTCATTTAGCTCAAATTGTTTCTTCCGGAACTAAATATTTTAAAACCTTAATACCACCAGATGTAACTCCACCAGCTAATCCAACAAATGTAACAGCCACCCCTTCTCCTTCTAAAATTACCGTTGAGTGGACAAACCCGAAAGATCCAGATTTTGATTATGTTAGAATTGTTAGAAGCACCGAGCAATACATTAGCAATCCTTATTTAGGTAAACTTGTCTATGAGGGGAGCGGACAATATTTTTATGACCTTGATGTAGAAAGTGGCAATCGTTATTTCTACACGCTTTTTGCTAGAGATAAGAGTGGTAATTTTTCTAGTGGCTCAATGGCTAGCGCTTTATATATTTTAGATGAGACAGGCCAAGTTAGACCAGACAAAGAAAAAGAACCATCATTTATAATTCCGCTTCAGCCGATTTATTATTCTGTTACTCAAAGCACCTTCACGGAAAATTTTGAGCTAGATGAAACCGTTGAAGTCTCAGCCAAAGAAAAAATTAGAGTTGATGCCAATTTTGTTTCTAGTAAAAAATCTTTTGATATCTGGATAGAGATTCGTGATCGTTATGATCGTGTTAAAGGGCGATATTTTTTTGTTGATGTAAAAGACCAAGAGGGAACACGCGAGGTGATTATTCCTGAGTTGATAATAAACGGACTCTATTCAGTTTCTGTTTTTCGCCAATATGACGGGCAATTTGAATTAATTCATCGTGGATTTTTTGAGGCTATTGGGGGAGATTCTGTCTTCAGTCGCGATTATTCATACTTTATCCCTCGCACTTGCACGGTCACCATCTTCTTAATTTTAATTATTTTGATAATAATTCTTTTAATCAGAAAAATATACAAAAAAATAAAAAAGAAAGAAAAAGACAAAAAAGAGCAAAACTTAGAATAAAAAGCAATTTTCCCCAGTTTTTAATAAAAAACATCCTTGTCGGATGTTTTTTGTTTCAGCCTTATTTAAAAGAGTTTTTTTGCCATCTCGGATAGACAAACTGTTGAATAAGTAGTGGATTACGAAAGTTGTGGATAACTATGTGGATTTTTATTGAATAACTAACTTTTTTTGTTATAATATAAGGAGTATTTTGGAAACCACCACTATCCGATATAAAAAAACAATTCATTTCGTTAATCCGAGATACATTGATAAATAAAGCAAAATGCCAAAGCTTACAAAAAATATGATTTCCCTCAATCAGGCAGCTAAAATTTCTGGCTACACCCAAGACTATTTGGGTTATTTAATTCGTCGGGGTGAGATCAAGGCAGTTAGAACTGGTCGTAATTGGTTTACCACCGAGGAGCAAGTCCGAGAGTATATTTTTAAGAAAAAAATTCGCTCTGAGGAGTTTGCTATTAAAGAGTTCTTGTCTCCTCGTCGGGTCAAAAAAATTATTCTTTTTACGGTTGCAACTTTCTTTATTGTTTTCGTTATCTGGTCGAAGTTTTACAATGGTCCACTTGTCCCCGTTGAAGAAGTTCGTTCGGCAATGACATCAGACGGCGAATCTCTAAAAATACTTGAGGCTAAATAAAAATTTTTCAAAATAAAAAAATGCAAAACAAAAAAGAACAACAGAATACAATTGCTTATATAGATTTTTCAAATCTAAAGTTTGGAGTCAAGCAAAGTGGTTGGGTTATAGATTATAAATCTTTTCGATCTTGGCTTCGAGATAAATTTAAAACAGAAAAGGCCATACTTTTTATGGGGCTAGTCCCAGCTAACTTTGATTTTTATAATTACCTACAAAATTTATTTTTTGATATTGCTTTTAAGCCGATAATTATAGATAAAGATGGACAAACCAAAGGTAACGTCGATGGCGAGTTAATTTTAAAAATAGTCAGAGATTATTACGAGAATAAGTTAAAAAAAGTAATTTTAGTTTCAGGAGATGGTGATTATCGTTGCGTTGTTGAATTTTTAAAAGAAAAAAAGGTTCCTATCATCGTTGTATCTCCAAACCGAAAATATCTTTCTCTTCTTTTAAAAAAGACAAATGTACCAATTATCATTCTGGATGAATTAAAAGATAAATTACGGCGAAAATGAAAAAGCCCCCAGGTGTACCGTAATACACCAAGGGTCTCTCTCTTATTTACAACCCAATTATATCATCATTAAAAAACAAGTCAATGCAAAAAATAAAAAAGTCAAAAAATCAAATAGTTATATATCAAACCAAAAATGGAGCTATTGAGCTTGTTGGTGATATTAAAAATGAGACGGTTTGGGCTAGCC
>DAOSXI010000014.1:1164-3233 GCA_035380385.1 Minisyncoccota bacterium | reverse complement strand
AGTTTCAGACAATGGGCAACTAAAACACTAAGAAGCTATATAACCGAAGGTTATGTATTAAATAAAAAAAGAATTTCTAAAAATTACAATTCTTTTATTTCTGCTGTAAATACAATTCAAAATATTTTACCAACAGAAACTAATTTAGATTCTAAGCAAATATTAAACCTAATTAAAGAATTTGCTGATACTTGGTTTTCCCTCGAAGCGTATGACAAAGAAGTCTTGAAAATTAATGGATCACCCAAACAAAAAGTTAAAATAACTGCCGAAGAAATTTTATCAATAATATCAAATTTAAAATCAGAATTAATCAAAACATCACAAGCCACAGAATTTTTTGCAAAAGAAAATAAAGAAAAAGCGGTTGAGGGAATAGTCGGTAATGTTATGCAAACCTTTAACGGTAAACCCGTTTATAAAACAATAGAAGAAAAAGCAGCCAACCTTCTGTATTTTGTGGTTAAGGATCATCCTTTTGTAGATGGGAATAAGCGCTCAGGGGCTCTTTCTTTCATTTGGTTCTTGAAAAGAAACAGGATTAATGGTGTTCGGAAAATTAATCCTTCTGCTCTTACTGCCATCACTTTGCTGGTAGCAGAAAGTAACCCCAAAGATAAAGACCAATTAATCGCTTTAATTACCAATTTATTAAAATAAAATTTTGTTAAATTAAAAAATGTTCTCTATCAACAACAAAAACAAAATAAACGGCCGACGAAAAATGCTTTTCGCATTTTTCGTCGGCCTCGTTTTTGCTGTTGTGAGTATTTTCCCATCGTCTGCCTTTGGGGCTTTGAATAAACAAATAAACTATCAAGGAAAATTAACAGACACGGATAATCTAGCTGTTCCTAATGCTTCATACAACATGGAGTTTAAGCTTTACACATCCCTAGGCGCTTTGGTCTGGACAGAAACTAGGACGGGGGGCAACAGGGTGCCTGTCTCAAACGGACTTTTCTCTGTTATGCTTGGCGAAGTTAGCTCCATTGATTCTATTGACTTCAACCAAACTCTTTATCTCGGTGTAAATATTGGAGGTTCGGATGTAACTCCTCTCTGGGACGGCGAAATGCTTCCAAGAAAAATACTTGGAGTAGTGCCAGCTGCCCTTGAAGCGGAGCACGCCATAAACGCGGATGTTTCCACAAACATAGCTGGTGGTAATTCCACGACCGAGCTTGGTTCTATCCCATATCAGTCTGACACAGACACAACCTCTTTTGTTTCTCCTAATCTTTCCACAACCAAAAAATTTTTAAGGATGACTGGGACCGGAGCAAATGGAGCAGTGCCTGATTGGGACACACTCGTAAACGAAGATATTCCATCGGCTTTATCAGGTAAAACTTACGAAGGGCTAACTCTTGTTTCTAACCTAACTGGCTTTTCAATTTCTGGTGGAACGACATCAAAAACTCTAACAATAAATAATTCTTTAACACTAGAAGGCACCGACGGAGCAACTTTAGATATTGGAGACGGGGGAACACTAGGGTCCGCCGCTTTTATGGATGCTTCTTCAATCCCTGATGTCTCAAACCTTGTCCCTTACACCGGAGCTGTTTATCCTGTTGATCTCAACAACAAAACTTTAACAAATATTGCTCAGCTTGGGGTTAACGCTCTTGCTTCCGTTGGACAAATAGCAACACATGATGTTATCAACATAGTTCCAGCAACAAAAGGATCTGAAGCAAAAACTGGAACTCTAACCACCGAAGACCTAACAGGGAACCAGGGTTGGTCTCTTCCCGACGCTTCCGGAGTCATTGCTCTTTTGACCGACATCCCATCAACCGCCAACTTTGTCCCTTACACTGGAGCCATCCAAGCAATTAATCTAAACGACAAACCAATTTCCAACGCTTCAACTATCCAAGCAAACGACTTAGCCACCATCGGAGATGATACCTATGACCCAATTAGAATTGCTCCTGTCGCCAAAGGTACAGCATCATACACCGGAACTTTAAACACCGCCGACCTGACCACCACCCGTGGCTGGACACTTCCCGACGCTTCCGGAGTCATTGCTCTTTTGACCGACATCCCATCAACCGCCA
>DAOSXI010000014.1:0-1064 GCA_035380385.1 Minisyncoccota bacterium | reverse complement strand
CCATCGGAGATGATACCTATGACCCAATTAGAATTGCTCCTGTCGCCAAAGGTACTACTTCATACACCGGAACCCTCACCACCGCCGACCTAACCGCCGCTCGTGGCTGGACACTGCCTGACAAATCAGGAACCATCGCTATGACTTCTGATATTGTCGGACAAACATACCCTGGTGTCGGTATCGCTGTTTCAACCGGTTCTGGCTGGGGAACAAGTATCACCGACAATTCAACAAATTGGAATACAGCGTATACCAAGAGACTAGATTCTCTCACTACGACCGGCAGTTCTGGAGCTGCTACTCTATTGAACAATGTTTTAAATATTCCAAACTACACACTTGCCGGACTTGGTGGACAGCCACTTGATTCAGACCTCACCGCCATATCTACTCTAACAGGCGCTGGATTTTTGAAACGAGCTTCTGACAATTCTTGGTCACTTGATACCAATACATACCTAACGAGCGAAACCGATCCAGTCTGGACAGCAGCCGCTCCTTCATACTTTAATTTAGGGGAAAACGAAAATGTAACCGGTCGCCCATCTTTTAACGGAGGTGTTTCTGGTACCTCTTCTCCATTTACTGTTGATTCAAATACTGTTGTAACTAACTTAAATGCCGATATGCTAGATGGACAACATGCTTCAGCTTTCCAAGCTGCTGACGCTGACCTTACATCTATCGCTTCTCTCGCTGGCACAACAGGACTACTCAAGAAAACAGCGGCCAACACTTGGACCCTTGATCTTACTGAATATTTAACCAGCGCCAGTATCGCCAATCTTGTCCCTTACACCGGCGCCACCCAAGCAATCAATTTAAACGACAAACCAATTTCCAACATTGCTACACTCCAAACCAACGACTCTGTTACCATCGGAGAAAATACAACTTACGATCCGATTAACATCGCCCCTAGCGCCAAAGGTACGACTTCATACACTGGAACTCTAACCACCGCCGATCTAACAGGGAACCAAGGCTGGACGCTACCAAATGCTTCTGGAACCATTGCTCTTGCCGAAACCATCGCCACTTCATACCAACCACTTGATACC
>DAOSXI010000013.1:0-10652 GCA_035380385.1 Minisyncoccota bacterium | reverse complement strand
ATTGTAAGTCCGCTAATGCGGACTTTTTTAATTCCTGAACGATTTATTTTTTCCTTGGAAAATTGCTTTTTGGTATGTAGGATAATTGTTTAAAATTTCTCCCATGTGTCCTTTTTTAGTTATGGAATCATTTATTCCAGACATATCAAATATCCAACCACCGACAACTAGAGCCAAAATGAAACCCAAGATCAAAATTAGTGGTTTGATTTTATAAGAGAAATTATATTTCTTAACCAGACAAATCCCAATAATTAGACTTATTATAGCTAAGATTATTATCCACCAAGGAAAATTAGATAACATTGTTTCTAGTTTTAATTGAACCCCTCGCCCCATATGTGTTCTCAGAGAAAATCTTAATAATCCAAATAAGAAGATTGAGCTAAAAACCGAAGAAGCCAGTCCGATAAAAGTTAAGATTGATCCTAAAATATAATAAATTCTTGGTCTCATTTTTATTTTACCTTGCTTGATTTGATTCATTATATTATCTGTCATGTTTTTTATTTCCTTGGGCATAATTCTTTATATATTTTTTTAGCTCTATTAATACGGGTAGCGACGGTCCCCATTGGTATTCTTAAGATGTCACTAATTTCTTGGTATGATTTTTCTTCTATATAATAAAGGGATAATGGTTCTTTGTATAATAAGGGAATTTTCTCTAGACACTTACTAACTTCTATAGAGGTTTCTTTCTGGTCAAAATTTTTCTCTAAATCTTCTTCGCTTTGATAATCAAAATCTTCTAGCAAGGGGACTTCTCGCTGGTGTTTTTTGATGTGATTGATATTTTCGTTGTGGGCAATTTGATAAATCCAGCTAGAGAATTTTTTCTTTACATTAAAAACATTAAGATTGATATAAGCTTTAATGAAAGTTTCTTGAACAACGTCTTCTGCCTTGTCTTTATCTTTAATTAAGTTATATATATAACGAATAAGTTTAGCCTGATAGCGATCTATAATAAGAGCATATAAATTCTCGTCACCTTTTCTGACTTTTTCAATAATCTCTTCATCTGTTAGGTTTTTTATATCAGGCATATTTATATATTAACAATCTTTAAAGTTAAACGCACTAAACCCCGATTTTAATCGGGGCTCGTGTTTGTCCTTTTATTGGTTAAAAGAATTTCTCCTTCCTCCACCTCTTTGGGCTCCTTCTTCCATATTTTTACCATATCCTTGTCCTAGCCCTAGACCAATTTCTTGTCTAATCTTTTTTGCTCCCTCTATGTCACCACTTTGAGCAACCTTGTGAGCTTCAGCAAATTTGGCAAAATTATCTTTATTGACAACTTCAGTTACTCTACCTTTACCTTCCATAAGATTTTTCCAGGCAGTGTAATCTTTGGTTTCAAATGCTTTTAACATATCTGTGTGTCTTTCTTCACTACAATCAGGTCCCTTAACAGCAGGATCTCCTCGGTAAGCTTCAATATTCTTTACTAGTAAACCAGAAGCACCTAAAACTAAAGCCATAATACCTATTCCTAAGATAGTTTTATTTTTTTTGTTCATTTTAATTAATTCTTAATTTAAATATATTAATTCGACCAATACACTCTTTATACAAGATAGACAGATGTTTTCTTTCATCTCTAGGGTAAAGCTTGACTTATTTCTATTATGGGTATATACTCATAATATAAGTTTAAAAGGTCAATTATTAAAAAATAATTAAATATATAATATTATGCCTAATTTAAATGGAATGGGTCCTCGTGGAGAAGGTCCTATGACCGGACGAGGAATGGGAAATTGCCCAGGAGCTAGAACAGGATTCTTCGGAAGACGAAGAGGTGCTCAAAATGGTTTAGGTTTTAGGAGATTTTTCTCTGGTAGAAACCAAATGCCGACACTAGAAGAACAAGAAAAGTTTTTAGAAGAAGAGCTAGAAGCTATCAGAAAGGAAAAAGCGGAGACCCAAGAAAAATAAGATAAATCGGCTTGTTTGTAAAAATAAGCCGATTTATTTTTTTAAGGTTGAATTTATAAATTAATTGTAATAATATATAGAAGGTATTATGCCTAGACCACGTCATTGCCTTATCAAAAATGTTAAATTTGAGCCTGAGGTTTCTTATTTCAAACCATTGGGTGTTCCGATGAGGGATTTAGAGGTGGTCGAGATAACCTTAGAAGAAATTGAGGCTTATCGTTTACGCCACTTTGAAAAACTAGAACAGATAGAAGCTGGCAAGCAGATGAAAACCTCAACTAGCACTTACCAAAGAATTCTTTATAGGGCTTATGATAAGATTGCTGATGCTCTAATAAACGGTAAGGCCATAAAGATTATTAGACATAATTAATATTATTAGTTAATTTTTTTATAAATAATATATGAGAGTTTTAAAATTTGGTGCAATTTGGTGTCCTAGTTGTCTTATTATGAGGCCGAGGTGGCAAGAAATAGAAAAAGAAAATCCTTGGCTCAAAAATGAATATTTTGATTTTGATGAAAATAAAGATATAGTAGAGAAGTATCAGATCGGAGAATCTTTACCAGTTTTTATATTTTTAGATAAAGATGAAAACGAGTTTTTAAGATTGAAAGGTGAAGTTTCGAAGGCTGAGTTATTAAAAATAATAGAAGAGAATAAAGATAAATAAGATGAAGAAATTTTTAACCCTATTAGGATTAGCCTTGTTTTTATTTTTTGGGTTTAATGCCCCGATTGATTTAGAGGCCTCTAATAAAGTTGATGCCTATTTATTCCATGGTATTGGCTGTCCTCATTGTGCTAAAGAGATAGAATTTTTCTTTAGTATTAAAGATAAATACCCTGATCTAACGGTCTATACCTACGAAGTTTATTATAATCAAGAAAATGCTTCCTTATTACAAAAGGTAGCCAATAATCTAAATGTAAGTAGTGGTGGAGTGCCTCTGGTTGTCATTGGGGATCAATCATATATTGGTTTTGGAGAAAATTCTTCACCTCAAGAATTAGAGGCTAGAATAAATGAATGTTTAGTCAATAAATGTCCAAACGAAACAGGCTTAATACTTGGGTTTGAAGAAGAATTTATTGAAGAAGAAAATCCTGCTATCAAAGAAATAACCGAAGAGGAAGGGACTTTAGCTTTAGTAGAAGTGGAAGAGGGGGCAGAAGAAACAGACCAAGACGAAGAACCTCGTCAGAATAGTAAGATAATGAAATTACCATTTTTGGGAGAGACTGATATTCACAAGTTATCATTGCCAATATTAGCTGTTTTTATGGGTATCTTAGATGGGTTTAATCCTTGCGCCTTGTGGGTTTTACTCTTTTTGATTAGTCTTTTGCTCGGAATGGAAAATAAAAAAAGGATGTGGGTACTTGGAGTTACATTTATTGTGGCTTCGGCTTCGGTCTATTTTATCTTTATGGCTGCTTGGCTTAATTTGGTCTTATTCTTGGGATTAATAATCTGGGTTAGATTGTTTATTGCAATGTTGGCCTTGTTTGGTGGATCATATAGCATTAGCAAGTTTTTCAAGAACAAAGCTGGAACATGTGAGGTTACTGGGGGAGAAAGAAAACAAAAGGTTTTTGAGAAATTAAAAAACATAGTTAAGAAAAATAATCTCTGGGTGGCTTTAGGTGGAATGATATTACTTGCCTTTGCTGTCAATTTAGTTGAACTCATTTGTTCTGCTGGTTTACCGGCTGTCTTTACTCAAGTCTTAGCGATGAACAATTTGCCTACTTGGGGCTACTATTCTTATATATTACTCTATATATTGTTCTTTATGATAGACGATTTAATTGTCTTTTTTGTAGCAATGTTTACGCTCAAGATGACAGGTATCACAAATAAATACGCCAGATATTCTCATCTAATTGGGGGGGCTCTAATGATTGTTATAGGATTACTTCTCATATTTAAACCTGAGTGGTTAATGTTTGGATAAGAAATAAAAGCACCTCATCGGTGCTTTTATTTTTGTTTTAGTTTATAATTTAAGTATTAATAATTTAATTAATAAGAGATATGAAAAAACTTTTTAGAGACTATACTTACTCATGGAAACAAATTGCTGTTTTTAAATTAGCTATGGTTTCTATCGGTATTATAATTGGGGCATTGTTACCAATCTTTTTTAGAAATCCAATAGTCCTCATAATTGTTATAATAATTGCTATAGTTTCATCTATTTATATATCCATTATTTCTTTTAGAGGAACAAGAAAGTAAATTAGATTAAAGCTCTTAGGGCAAAAACACAACCGCTAAATATAATAAGTAGTCCGATAATTTTTTGGAAGTTATTTAGTTTTGAGGCCGGTAATCGTCGGCCTATTTTAGGTAAAATCAAAGAAGTTAAAATAGGCCAAGATAACGAACCTAAAATAATTCCACTAATTAAAAATACATAACTTTTTATATCGTTTAGATTAAATACCTTAAACAGAGAAAAGAAAAATGTAAATTGAACAACGACTATGGGATTTGCAATGGTAATAAAGAAACTAGACAAGAAAAACCCTAACAGTGTTTTTGGGTTTTTGGTTTCAGTCGGGAATAATTTTTTATGCTTATCTTGAAAGATAATATAACCCAAAGCGATTAAGAATAAAGAGCTGATAATTATTAATATTTTTTTCTTATCGTTGAAGATTGTTAAAATCTTAAGGTAGCCGAAAATTAAAGCAATTGCATAAAAAATATCAGCAAAGACTATACCAAGTCCTGAAAAAAAGCCAGCAAAAAACCCATCGGTCGTAGCTCTCTTAATATAGATTAAACCGACAGGTCCACAAGGGAAGGCAATTATTAAACCAATTAGTAATCCTTTCAATAATAAAAATAAAAAATCCATATATATGGGTTAAATAATACCATAGAATAAGCCTCAAAAGGATATTTGAGTTATCCACAGGTTGACCTTGCACATTCTATTTGACTTGTTATAATGATTGGACAACAGTTGTTATCGCAAGATAGTAACAGTTGGCAAAAATCCGCCTTCGGGTGGTTTTTTGTTTTTAGGCTTCGCTTTTATTTTTTTATATGCAATAATTTATATATTATCAATTAATTTATTTTTTTATGCTTAAAGAATTAAAACAATTTTTATTTAGAGGTAATGTTATAGACTTAGCCGTTGGTGTTGTTATTGGAGCAGCTTTTGGAACAATCGTTTCATCTTTGGTGGCTGACATAATTACACCCTTAATTGCTGCTATTGCTAAAGTTCCAGACTTCTCAGAATTATTCTTTACTATTAATGGCAGTCGTTTTATGTATGGTAATTTCATTAACGCTGTCGTATCTTTCTTGTTGGTTGGGGGGTCTATTTTCTTTATTGTGGTCAAGCCAATGAATATTATAAAAAATAGAGCCAAGAAAGAAGAAGAAGCAAAGGAAGAAAAGAAAATATGTAAAGAGTGTTTAAGCCAGATTCCAAAGGAAGCTAAAAGATGCGCTTTTTGTGGACAGCCTTGCCAGGATTAAATTATTTACTTATACTTATGTAACCTTATTAATTTAAAAGTTTCTGACCGAAACTAGAATCACAAAATATTATGGCCAAGAGAGCAACATCATTGCATCCACATGTGAAATCAAAGCATTCTCGCAAAACAGCTAAAAGATTAGCTACCAAAAGAGAAATGTTAGAAAAAAGAAAAGCTAGTAAAAAGAAATAAGAAATGCCCCATTTGGGGCATTTCTTTTTCTAGATTGCTTGTGTTATAATAGAAAGCATGGAAAAAACAACTAATTTTAAAAATATAAGTTTTATTATTATCGCTATAGGGGTCGTATTATTCTCAGTAGCATTTTTCTTTGCTGCTAATAATTTTTCTCGTCAGGGATCATATGTTGAGGTTAAGGGTTCAGCTGAAAGAATTGTTAAAGCCGATGTAGCAATCTGGACAATCGGTTTTACAGCTAATTCTAATAGTGCCGATGACCTATATTCTCAAATAGAGAAAAATATTAAAGCCATTAAAGATTTCTTGCTTGAAAAGGGTTTTGAGGAAAATGAGATAAATGTAGCTCCTATAAATATATATCAAGATAATTATAAGGATGCTCGTTTCTTGTATAATTCACACATTGATTTATCGGTTTATACCCAAAAGGTAGATTTAGTTAAATCCACTTCCCAAGATACACTATCTTTAATTAAAAAAGGGATAACAATGGGAAGCAATTATATTCAATTTGAATTTTCAGATATTAATAGTATAAAACCAGAAATGTTAACAGAATCTATAGATAATGCCAAGAAAACAGCCGATCAGATAGCAAGCGAAACAGATTCTATTGTCTCAAAAATTTCTCGTGGAAATCAAGGAGTCTTTAGTATTACTCAAAAAGATCCTGGTTCGCCAGAATATAAAAAAGTTCGGGTCGTCTCTACTCTTAGATTTTTAATTAAGTAAAGTCTTATGGAAAATTTTAAGTTTGTTTTATTTTCAATAATAGTCTTAGGCGCTCTCGGTTTTGCTGGTTATTGGGCCTTCTCAACAATAGAATCAGGTAGTTATCATGTTAATAAAGAAAGACAAGAGCAAATGTCTAAAGAAAACGAAGAATTACGAAAAGAAAACGCCCTATTAAAAAATGAACTTTCCTTGCTAACAGAAGAAAAGGAAGAAGTAGAATTGCAGTTAGCTGATAGTGAAATCACCGGGGGAGAGGAGGAAGAAGAGAAAGAAGTAACTCCAACTCTTAAATACCAAAGCTTAATAGATGAAATTCAAAAATTAGTAAATAAGGGGGTTAGTTTAAGAGATGGATCGCAAGGTACAGCTGTTGGGACTCTTCAAAAATTCTTAAATATTTATAATGGAACTTCAAAAAGGGTAGATAATGATTTTGGTTCTGGGACTTTGTCGGATGTCAAAGATTTTCAGAAAGATATTGGATTAAAGGATGATGGGGTAGTGGGACCAGGGACAATGCGTAAAATGATAGATTGGTTAAAGAAACAATAATATAAAAAGCTCTCCTTAGGGAGAGCTTTTTATATTTCTTGATCGTACTTTTCTAAGTAGTCAGTTATTTGATGATTAACTCTAATAAAGGTTGCTTTCTTGGAGAATTCTTTTATTTTTCTAGCTCCGATATATGTTCCCGTGCTACGCAATGCGCCAAAAAGATCTTGAATAAATGTTTCAATTGAACCTTTGTATGGCATTAAAACATAACGACCTTCTTTAGCCCGATAATCTGATTTTTTGCCATAGTATTCAAGAAGGGCTTTATTGGAAGAAGAACCAAAATATTCTTTATATTTTTTACCATCTTTTTCTATTAATTTTCCGTCACTTTCATCAAAGCCAGAGAAAAGAGATCCTGCCATATTAAAATCAGCTCCTCCACAAAAAGCTTTGGCAAAACAAGATGGATATTGCTGACCTCCATCAGCAATAACAAGACCATAGCCACCTTTTCCATTTGTCAGTCCATGGGCGGCATCAGCGCATTCAATAACTGCTGATAATTGAGGATAACCAACCCCAGCCATTCTTCTGGTGGTACAAACAGAACCAGGGCCTATGCCAATTTTTACAATATCAGCCCCAGATAGAATTATTTGCTCAGTCATTTCATTGGTTACAACATTCCCAGCTATAATAATATGATTTGGGCAAAGCTCTCGGACTAATTTAATTGTTTCAGGGAATCTTTCTAAATAACCATTAGGGACATCAATACAGATGAAGGAAAATTTATCTATCAACTTGAGATTTATCATTTCCTTTAATTTATCAATATCTTCTTGTCTAATACCTAAAGTGTAAATTATATAATCAGGGTCATTAAAATCTTTAAAAAATTCTTGATAGTCTTTAATCGTGTAATATTTATGAAAGGCTGTAATCATTTTATGTTTAGATAAAATTTTTGCCATCTTGAAAGTTCCGCAAGTAGCCATATTAGAAGCAATAACTGGAATGCCTTGCCAAGTTTTTTTAGAATGATAAAAATTAAATTGACGGGTTAAATCAACCTCTTTTCTAGAAGTTAGAGTGCTTCTTTTGGGGCGAAGTAAAACATCGGTATAATCTAATTTAATATCATCTTCTATTCTCATACATTAGGAATAATAACATAAAAAAAGATGGGAGACACTACTTTATCTAAGGTCAATATGGTATTATATTTTTATGGATTATTTACCATTAGTGTTGTCTATTTTACCATTTTTGGTTTTTATTTTTTTACTCTTTAGAAAAAAGACAACTCTTTTACTTGCTTCTTTCGTTACTCTTTTTCTTTATACAATACTAGCTATTTTTTATTGGCAAATACTGGGTTCGGCTTTATATATTTCTTATGTTAAGGGGGCATTACTTGCTTTTGATATCTTTATTATAATCTTTGGAGCCATATTCTTCTTAGAATTATTGAAAGATTTAAAGATTATTAAAAATATATCTTTTTATCTTTCTTCGTTATCGGCTGATTATCGGGTCCAAGTAATTTTAATTGCTTGGTTTTTTGAAGCTTTCTTAGAAGGGACTTCTGGTTTTGGGATACCAGCGGCAGTGGCTATTCCTCTTTTAGTTGGAATTGGATTATCTCCCTTTAGGGCATTGGTTGTTGGTCTATTAGGGAATAGTGTTGCTAGTATATTTGGGGCGGCAGGGACTCCTATAAAAGTTGGTTTGGCCACTTTAAGCGTAGCCAATGTTCCCATATTTGCCTCAATTTTTAATTTTGTTGGAGTCTTAATACCCGTCTTTATGGTTTGGGTTGCAACTTCTGGACGACCTAATAGAAAAAAAGAATTTTTAGAAGCAGTTCCGTTTGCCTTGTTGTCTGGCTTTCTATTTTTAATACCTTCTTATTTTGGGGCTAAGTTTTTAGGACAAGAATTTCCAACGATCATAGGTTCAATTGTGGGTTTGATACTGGTAACCATCTCTGTAAAATTAAAATTCTTAATTCCAAAAAATAATGTCTCTTTACAGAAAGAAGATATTACACAAGCCAAAAAAGAAAATAAATTTTCAGCTCTAAAATCTTTTATGCCATATCTAATACTAGTTGGATTTTTGATTCTAGCTAAAGTTTTAATTGGACATATTTCTATTCCGCTTAACTTAGGATTTAAAACTTCTTTTAATTTATTCAATCCTGGTTTTATTTTTATAATAGTTGCCATTTTGGTTTCTGTAATTTGGAAAAGTAAAATAAGGAAATTAGTCAATTTTTCTAAGACAGCTTTTAAGGGTGCAATCTTTCCTTTTTTGAGCATAGCAGCCATTTTGGCGGTTGTGCAGATCATGATTAATTCAGGTCAAAATAGCTCAGGTTTAGCTTCCGTAATATCTTTAATTTCTGATTCGTTCCAGTCAAAATTATTGCCTGTTTTTGCCCCGATAGCTGGAGCTTTTGGAGCTTTCTTAACTGGGAGCACAACCACCTCCAATGTCATGTTTGGAACCTTGCTTAATTCTGCTTCGCTTGGAATTGGTTTTAGTACTGATATTATATTATCTTTACTTGTCGTCGGTGCAGGTTTGGGTAGCATGATGGGTTTAGCTGATATTTTAACAGCTGAAGCTATTGTTGGAGTAAAGAACCAAGAAACAAAAGTCGTTAAGGCCGTTATCCTCCCTTGTCTTTTGTGCTTAATGATAATTGCATTAATTGGTTTAAAAATTTTTCAAGTTATATAAAATGTTTTTAAAAATCAGAGCTAAAGTTAATGCTAAGAAAGAAAACGTCGTAAAGAAAGACGATCAGACTTTTATCATAGCTGTTCGTGAGAAAGCCGAGAGAAATGAAGCCAATCGCCGAATATGTCAAATCATAGCCGATCTTTATGGTCTAAATATAGAGAAAGTCCATATTATTAAAGGGCATAAATCTCCAAGTAAATTACTTAAGATTGATTTAGAATAATATCTGGTATAATAGAAGTATTAGTAGTTAATCTATTTTAAATATGAGTACAAACATCAAAGCAACTAATATTGAACTAACAGACGCCATCAAGGATTATGTTAATAAGAATTTATTAGGTCTAGATAGATTCATTACTGACCCAAAAGAAGATCTAATAATACAAGTGGAGGTAGGGAAGACAACAAGACACCACAAAAGTGGAGATTATTTTAGAGCGGAATTTAATGTAGATATCTCAGGTAAGAAATTTTATGTCTCAGCTAAAAAAGATAATCTTTATGGAGCCATTGATGAAGCCAAAGAGGCTCTTTTCCGTAAGATTGATTATTCAAAAAACAAAGAAAGAACTCTCCTGAGAAGAGGAGCCAAATCAATTAAAAAAATGATTAGAGGGCTATCTCATCGTAATCCCGAGACATCAAAATAATATATTATTTCTGTTTTAGAAAATCAGAATAACTTATTTCCTTTTTATTTTCAGGAATGACTTTTTCTATGATAAATTTACCGTCAAGAAGTGAGGCTTGGGTAATTTTTAGTCTGATATTTTTATCTTTTTTGTCGGCGAAAAAATAAATCCCTGGCCAACCATAAAAAGCTCGATATTTATTCCAATTATCCAAGTCATTTCCTTGGGGATCTATTAGCCCATCTTCTTTTTTTATTTTACTGCAAAATGTAGCCTGGTCTTCATCCTGAGTAATTTTATTTATTGTTCCATCCTTAATTTGATTTAATGTTTTTATTAATAAATTAGCTCCGTCTTCTATAAGTTTTTCTTTTAATTCT
>DAOSXI010000012.1:1481-10782 GCA_035380385.1 Minisyncoccota bacterium | reverse complement strand
TCAAGTTCTTCTTCGGTATAAGGGTCGGCATAAGCAAAACCACTTTCAATTAATTTCTCTGCATATTTTTTATATATATTCAATCTTTCTGATTGAATATAAGGAACATCTCCAGTTGTATCTGGCCCCTTGTCCCAACGAATTCCTACCCACTCTAGTGATTTTTTAATATGCTCTATCGAGCCAGCGACTTCCCTTTCCTTATCAGTGTCTTCAATTCTTAAGATAAACTGACCATCGTTTTTTCTAGCCCAGAGCCAAGCATATAAAGCTGTCCTAATTCCACCAACATGCAAAAAACCTGTAGGTGAAGGGGCAAATCTGGTGATAATTTTTGAAGAGTTTTCTTTTTCCATATTATTCGTAGTGCGAGATAGCTATATCCATTGCTTCTTTGGCTATTTTTAGAGCAGCTTCGTGATTAGCAAAGCCTAAAGCATTTTTACTCATCTCTACCATTTTTTGTTTTGAAGAAAGAATTTTATCAACTTCGGCTAAAAAGACTGCTTGGCTTAAATTATTTTCTTCTATGACTTCACAGGCTCCAGTACGAGCATAATTATAGGCATTTTTTCTTTGATGGTCTCCATTTGAATTAGTTATTGGAATTAGGATGGAAGGAATTCCCCAAGAAGCAATTTCAAATATGGTAGAACCAGCTCTAGAGATAATTAAATTAGCACAACCGGCGGCTTTTTTATAAGACATACTATTTAAGAAAGGAGTGGCAAAATATCTTCTAATTTCAGGATTTCCTTCCATTAATAATCTTGCTCTGGAAACAGCCTCCTCGTTTTTTTTACCAGCTCCAGTCTGATGAATTATCTGATATCTTTTTAATAATTCTGGTAAATTATCAACGACGGCATTATTTATTATCTCAGCTCCTTGAGACCCACCTAAAATAAGAATAACAGGAAGTTCGTTATCAAATTTAAAATACTCATAAGCTCCATTAGGGTCTCCGTGTAAAATTTCTTTTCTGATTGGTTGGCCGGTTAAAGCAGTTTTGTCTTTCGGTAAGTGTTCGGCAGCCTCAGGCCAAGAAACAGCTACTCTTTTTGCAAACTTAGCAGTCCAGCTATTTAATCTACCCGGAAAAGAATCTGATTCGTGGACAACAACTGGTATTTTTAAAAACTTAGCGGCAAAAACAGCCGGAAAAGCGGCGTAACCACCTTTGGAGATAACAACATCGGGGTAGATAAAGAACATAGAAACTAAACCGAAGAAAGCTCCCATAGCCGTCTTGACCACATCAAAAATATTTTTGATTGAAAAGTAAAGTCTCATTTTACCAGCTGGAATTTGAACAAAAGTAATTCGGTTCTCAAAAAGAGCTCTCTTGTCGTAAGGAGTATCTGACATATAATAGAGTTTTAATCCAATTATTTTTCTTTCAGCTGCAATTTCTGATAACCTTTCAGCAATAGCAATGAGGGGATAAAAATGTCCACCTGTTCCCCCACCAGTTAATAATATTTTCATTTTTTAAAAAGTTACCAAAGATAACTTAAGATAAAATTAATAAAATAAAAATTTACTCTTTAATTATAACTTATTTAAGCTCTTTTGGCTAATCTAGGTTTTCCTTGATACCTTGATATGTTTAAAACAATTCCCATCATCCCCATAGACAAAAACAGAGCTGTTCCACCGTGGGAAATGAAAACCAATGGGACTCCTGTTAGGGGCATAATCCCCGTGATAGCAGCTATGTTCATAAAAGATTGAGCTGTGATGATCGTGATAAAACCAATAACTAAAAGTTTAGAAAATGAGTCTGGTGCGTTTCTGGTTGATATTCTAAATCCTCTTAAGGCAAAGACCAAGTATAAACAGATAATTAAGGTTGTGCCCAAGAAACCCAGCTCTTCTCCAATAACAGCAAAAATGGAGTCTCCTTGTGGTTCAGGTAAATACTTAAATTTTTGCAAACTTTGCCCCAAACCTTTCCCCCAAATACCCCCAGAACCAATTGCATATTCGGATTGCTTAATTTGCCACGAATCTCCTAAAACATCTGTATTGGGATGAATAAAAGTGTTTATTCTATCTTTTATATAACCAAAATTTGAATTAGGCATATAAATCAAAGCAACAAAAACAACACCAAGTAAACCGACAAGACCCAAGATATACTTAATTGGAGTACCTGAAACAAACAACATAGTAAAAGCAGTAATTGCTAATAAAATAATATTTTTAGTATCAGGTTGTTTAATTAGGATGAAAGCCACCAGCCCGAGAGAAATAATTAAGGGCAAGATGCTATAAAGTGGATTTTTAACTCTATTTTTAAGAGTTGATAACCAAGAAGCAAAATACATAATGAATCCTATTTTCAAAAGTTCAACTGGTTGAAAAGAAAATCCTAAGATAGACAGCCATCTACTTCCTCCTCCTCGAGCTACTCCAATTCCAGGAATTATGGTTAGAGCGGTTAATCCTAATGTTATTAAAAAAAGGATCAAGGCATATCGGCGAAAATAAATATAAGGAATTTTATAACCAATATACATGGCCAATAATCCCCCAAGAAAGCCCAAGACATATTGAGTAAATAAAATACCCCTGAACTTTTCGGGATTAATAGCCAAGACTCCGAGTGAGGCTGAAGTAAAAAATATTAAACCAATAATAACCAAGGACATGACTATCCAAAAAAATAATTTATCAGCTTTATATTTTGTAGTCATTAATCAATCAAAGAAATTATTACTCCTAAAATAGAAGTCATTATACTAATAACCCAGTAACGCATTGTCACTTTATATTTTGGCCAGCCCAAAGCTTCAAAATGATGATGAAGCGGAGCCAGTAAAAAGACCCTCTTACCATGTCGCAATTTATAAGATAGTATTTGAATAACATTAGATAAAGATGTGATGAATAAAGGAAAAGCAATAATTGGTAAAAGCAAGACAGTATCTGTCATAAAAGCGATAACAGCAACAGTAACCGTCAGCCCTATAATACCCGTTTCCCCCATATAGAATCTGGCTGGCGGTATATTGAACCAAAGAAAAGCCATAATAGCTCCAGCCACAACTCCGCAGAAAGTGGCAATATCAAGCTGGTTATTAAAGAAGGCAATAACCGCATAGGACATAAAAATAGAACCTAAAACTCCACCAGATAATCCATCCATACCATCAATTACACTACTAGACCAAAGAGACAACATAACAATAATAAAGAAAGGAATAAACAGAAAACCGAGATGGACAAAACCAAGCCAAGGAACATAAACACCAGTAACCCCTAATTTAAAATAAAACCATAGGCCGATAAGAAGTCCGAGAGCAAGGATTATTCCAATCTTAATATATCTTAAAACCAGTGGATCTGAGGACCATTTACCCTTATTAAAAATTTGCAAGAAGTCATCTCCCAAACCAATAATTGAGGCCACAATTAAAGCAAAGAAAGGTAATAGTGTTTGTTCTCGACTAATAAAACTAAGCTTCTCTGTTAGTTCTGTTCCAAAAAAGAAGTTTATAATCATAAAAACGGCTACTGTTAAAATAACTGACATCCAAATAATCATACCACCCACGCGAGGAGTTGAAGTTTCAGCTTTTTTGTCATTAACTTTTTCAAACCTCTCTGAGATATCTTTGGGTAAATTATCAGTCCTATTTGTCCTACGCCACATCTTGTATTTATAGAAATAGTGAGTAGCAATTGGGGTTAAAAGAATACCTATGGTGAAGGCGACAACAGCTGGTGAAAAAATTTTAAGGGCGTTAGTCATTTGTTTTTCCTGTTATTAAAGTTTCTTCTAAATTACTTCTAACTTTTTCATAATTAGGCAATTCCTCTATCGCGGTAATTCCCATAAAAGATAAAGTTTCAAAAGTTGGACGATAAAGAAAACGGCGACTATCTTTAGGGTCAATAATTTTTTCAATTAAACCTCGGACCAATAAATTTCTAATAATAAAACTAGAATTAACTCCCCTAATATAATCTATTTCACTTCTAGTCACTCCGTTTTTATATAAAATAATAGACAATGTTTCAAGTGAAGATTTAGTTAGCTCTTTAGTGACCTCTTCTTTTCTGATACTTTCTATTAGAGAGCTTAATTCTCCGGATATCCCCAAAACAACAGCGTCATCTTTCCGAACAATAACTAATCCCCTACCGGCCAAAGAATTTTCTAGTTTCTTCAAGGCTTCTTCTACCTCTGTCGTTCCAACATCTAAAAGCTGAGCTATCTTTTTGATCTCAATTTCTTCTCCCTTATAATAAAGTAAACCCTCTATTTTTGCTTCTAATTCCATATTATTAATTAAGAGCTTCCGCTTTTGTTTTGCTAATTTCAATATCTTCAAAAGATGAATTTTGAACAACTTCTATAATCCCCTCTCTGACCAATTCTAACATAGCCAAAAAAGAAATGATAACATTAACTTTTGCTTCCTCTTTATTTTCGGCCTTGACCCCTTGAGAGAATTCTTTAAAAGATAAGTTTAGGGCATTTTGTATTCGGTTCGTTAGGCTATCAATAACCTCTTCTATCTTAACAACTTTTTTAATTTCCAATTCAGGCATTGGTTCTTTGGGTTTTGGTAATTGGTTAATAACCTCATCTATAATCTTAGCAATGTTATTTTTATTGATTAATGGATCAGGAGAAAAGACGGGTAGACTCCAAATCCTATCTTCTGGTTTGAAAATTATTTTTTTGCCAAAATCATTTTTTATATCCAGACTAGCTCTTTTAATGATTTCATATAATTTTAACCTTAGCTCTAGATCGTTGATATTTTCCTTTTCGTCTTCAGTCAAAGATATGTTGGGCAATAGTGAGCGTGATTTAACCAAAATCAAAGTTGCAGCCGTTAAAATAAAAGACGAGATATTGTTTATTTTTTCGTCATTATCTATTTCACTAAGACTTTTAATATATTTTAAATAGTCATCAGTCACAGAAGCTAAAGAAATTTCATTAACAAAAAACTTCCTATCTTCTATTAAAGATAAAAGTAACTCGAGGGGTCCCTCAAATTTATCAGTTTTAAGGTTGTAGGGCGAAACAATTTCTGACATTTTATTTTTTGTCTATTTTTATAGCAATACCTAATTCTTTCAACTGCTTATCGCTTACTTCTGATGGTGATTCCATCATCAAATCCTTAGCTTCTCCAGTCTTAGGGAAAGTAATAACTTCTCTAATATTTGGTTCATTTTCAAGCAACATTACTAAGCGATCAAAACCCCAAGCAATCCCTCCATGAGGAGGAGTTCCCGAGCCCAAGGCGCTTAACATGTGACCAAAATTATGTTTGATATCTTCTTCTTTGTGGCCAATTATTTCAAGGACTTTCTTGAGCATTTCTGGATCATGGGCTCTGATACTCCCTCCGCCTAATTCGTTGCCGTTCATAATGATATCGTATTGAGTTGTCAGTATTTGACCAATATTTTCTTTTTGGAGTAACCAATCACAATGTTCATTAATTGGTTTTGAAAATGGATTGTGGGTAAATGTCCATTCACCCTCAGTATTTTTATTATCTGACTTATCTGTTCTTTCAAAAAACGGAAAGTCTACAACCCAACAGAAAGCAAGTAAGTCTGGATCATCTTTGTCTTGTCTTAAATCTGGCCTGTCTGAATTATATTTCTCCATGGCTTCTTTATAAGATAGTCTAGGAAAAGGAATTTGTTGTATTTTTTTGTGAGGATACAATTCTTTGACTAAGGCAATCAATAATCTTTCGTTTAACTCCATAACATCTTCTCTCTCCACAAAACTCATTTCCATGTCAAGTTGAGTAAACTCTGGTTGCCTGTCACCTCTTCCATCCTCATCTCTCATGCAACGAGCTAATTGGAAATATCTCTCCATCCCACTAGCCATTAATAATTGTTTATATTGCTGGGGTGATTGAGGTAGGGCATAAAAATTACCTTTATATAACCTTGATGGAACAATAAAATCTCGAGCTCCTTCGGGAGTTGATTTAGTTAAAATTGGAGTTTCTATTTCAATAAAATTTTCTTTATCTAAAAAGTCTCTAACAAATTTAGATATTTGATAGCGATGACGGATATTTTTTTGCATTCTAGGTCTCCTTAAATCTAAATAACGATATTTTAGCCTAGCCTCTTCCCCTATTTCTATACCCGAAGAAGTTACATCAAATGGTGGAGTTTCAGCTTTATTTAATATCTCTATATTTTTTATTTCTAATTCTATTGTTCCATTTAAGACATCTGCTTTTCTATTTCTCTCTGGCCTTTCATTAACTTTTCCTAAAACAGAAACGACAAACTCTGTTCGCAAATTTTTACCGATTTCTAAGGCTTCTTGATTATTAGGTAAGATAACACCTTGAACCAAGCCAGTCATATCTCTAAAATCTAAAAATATCATTTTACCTTGGTCTCTTCTTACGTCTATCCAACCAGCAATATTAACCTCTTGTCCAATCAAACTACTCAAATCTTTTATATATACGCGATCTCTCATATATTTTATTTTATTATTTTTTAATAATCTTTTCTAATTTACCACAAGGATAACCAATCAAAAAAACCAAAACAACTAAAAGATAGTAAAACGGGGCAAAAGCAATCCAGATAACCTTATCTTCCGTCTTCATTGGTTGATACCACTTCTTAACTTTCTTATATAAATTACCGAGAGGAATATTAATGGCATTTAAAATCATATAAATAAAAGAATATAAATATTTCATATTAAATGACAAGACCAACTGATTCTTTGACTTGGTCCATTTTTTTATTAGCTATAGCTTCGGCCTTTTTTGCCCCGTTTTTTAATATCTTTTTAACCTTATTAATGTTTTGAGCTAACTTTAAGCGACGCTGTCTCATTGGTTCAATAAATTTTATTATTTCGGACAAAAGTATTTCTTTTGATTCTTTATAACTAATATCTCCCTTAAGATAGCGTTGCCTTAAGGCGTCTTGCTCTTCTTTGCTCAAAAATAATTTATGTAAAGCAAAGATGTTGCAAGCTTCTGGATCCTTGGGTTCATCTGCTTCTTTTGAATCGGTTATAATACCCATGACTGCTTTTTTAATTTCTTCATCTGTTCCAAAAAGAGGAATTGTATTTTTATAACTTTTACTCATCTTTTGGCCATCGGTTCCTGGAATAACGCCTAAGTCTTTTACTATAAAAGGTTCTGGTAACTTAAAGATATCACCAAATTGATTATTATATTTTAAAGCAATATCACGAGCATACTCAACGTGTTGTTTTTGATCTTGCCCAACGGGAACTATGTCTGTGTCGTAAAGTAAAATATCAGCGGCCATTAAAACCGGATAATTAAATGTCCCAACTGAAATTTCTTTATCTTTAGCTAAAGCATCTTTATAAGCATGAGCTCTCATCAAAAACGGCATTGGAACGAGGGTGTCAAATATCCAAGTAAGCTCTGCGTGAGCACTAACATCTGATTGCTTAAAAATAATTACTTTTTTAGGATCTAGTCCTATGGCTAAATAATCAAGAGCAATATCTAATATATTTTGGCTCATTTGGTCTTTTTCTTTTATTATATTTAGAGCATGATAATCAGCAATCATTATAAAAGTCTTATATTTGTCTTGTAAATCAACAAATTGACGCATAGCACCAAAATAATTACCCAAATGAGGGCGATTGGTTGGTTTAACTCCTGAAAGTAATCTTTTCTCCATAAGCTCTTATATCATAGCAAAAAAATAATAGTTTTGCACATTTTAGGCACATATTTATCCTAATTATTAGACTTGTTATTTCTTTGATTATGCTACAATAACTCTTATGGAAAGAATTAATCAAAATCGTTTACCACCACAAAATCTAGATGCTGAAAAAGCTATTTTGGGTTCTATTATGCTTAGACCTGGGGCAATTCATGAAATAACTGACTTAATTAGAGCCGATTCTTTTTATGCTGTTAAACACTCCCAAATATTTAAAACAATGCTAGATCTTTCTTCTCGGGGTGAACCAATTGACATATTATCTGTCTCTCATCGCTTAGAAGAAAAAGGATTGCTAGAGCAAACTGGTGGTAGTAGCTATCTAACAGAGCTAACTAATTCAGTTCCGGCTTCAACCAACATTACTTATTACGCAGACATTGTTAACAAAAAAAATATTTTACGAAAAATAATTGAAGCTGGTAATAATATATCTGAACTTGGTTTTAGAGAAGATGTGGAAGATGTTTACGAGACATTGGATCAAGCTGAAAAAAAGATAATGGGTGTCAATAATAATGTTGGTAATAATTCTTTTCAGTCAATTAAAGATAGCTTACCTGATGCTTGGACTCGATTAGAAAAATTACATGAGAATAAAGGTGGCCTTCGTGGAATACCAACTGGTTTTGATGAATTAGATCAATACTTATCAGGTTTACAACCATCTGACTTAATAATTTTAGCGGCTCGTCCGTCCGTTGGTAAAACGACCTTGGCTTTAGATATTGCCAGACAAGCTTCTTTGAAATTTAATTTTCCAACGGTGATATTCTCACTTGAAATGAGTACTCAACAATTAGTTGATAGAATGTTGGCCGCTGAATCAAGAGTTAATGCTTGGAGCCTAAGAACTGGTCATTTATCTACCGAAAATGATTTTTCTAAAATAAGAGACTCGTTAGATCGCTTATCTAAAGCTCCTATTTTTATAGATGATATGGCTGGAAACTCTATTATAAGAATGCGTTCTATTTGTCGTAGAATTAAAGCAGAACATGGATTAGGACTTATCGTTGTTGACTATCTCCAATTAATGTCCACTTCAAAAAATTATGACAATATGGTTAACCAGGTAACAGAAATTTCAAGATCCCTTAAGGCCTTAGCAAAGGAGTTTAATGTCCCAGTCTTAGCCCTATCTCAATTATCTCGTGCTGTTGAAACTAGGGGTGGCCGTCCAAAATTGTCTGACTTGAGAGATTCTGGTTCTATTGAGCAAGATGCTGATGTCGTTATGTTTATACATCGTGAAGATAGGAATAAAGACGAAAGCGAGAGAGATAACATTACTGAGATCTTAATAGAAAAACATCGTAACGGACCAGTTGGAAAAGTTAATCTTTACTTTGATCAAAAATCAACAACTTTCGTCTCAATTGATAAAAACAGTCAGGCCCCAGCTGATTACCAGGAAGAAACAATAGAGGGATTTTAAAATGAACGACATCATAGAAAAATTAACAATTTACTTTAAAGAGTTTCCAGGTATTGGAGAAAGACAAGCTCGCCGTTTTGTTTATTTTTTACTACAAAAAAACCCCAATTTTACCAATCAGCTAATTAA
>DAOSXI010000012.1:0-1381 GCA_035380385.1 Minisyncoccota bacterium | reverse complement strand
AAGCGGGTTTATTTTATTGCTGAAATTTTAATCTCAAAGTAAGGTTGTCGGTGTCCATTTTTCTTAAGATAACGACTCTTTGGTTTGTATTTAACCACCTTAACTGTTTTACCTTTACCTTCCTTCTGGAAAAGGGCTTCAACTTTTGCTCCGTCTATAAAAGGAGTGCCGATAGTCGTATCTTTTCCGTTATCAACTAATAAGACTTTATCAAAAATTATTTTATCTCCGGTTTTGAAATCTCCATCCATCTTTTCTATCTTAATGATATCTCCAACAGAAACTTTATATTGCTTCCCTCCAGTAAAAATAACAGCAAATTCTTTGCTGGTTTCAATAACTTCTTTTTCTTTCTTAACCTCTTTTTTGTCTTTATCCATAAGCTCTAAATCTAGGGATTTATTAGCCTTAAACCAAAAACCCATAGATAAAAGATATTCTACACAAAAATTTTGAAAAAAGCAAGTCGGAATGTATAATAGATAATATGATATCAAAATACAACAACAAGGGAGTTACTTGGATTGACCTAGAAGATCCAAGCGAAGAGGAGTTTCATTATATTATAGATTTATATTCTATTCCTCGTGTTATAGAGGAGGAGATGAGAACTAGAAATAAGGATGTTAAAACTAAATTAATTGCCGGATTTATTTCTACCTCTTTTGATTTTCCTCAAATTCTAGATATTGAGAATAGAGTAATTTCTAGAAAGATAATTTTTATTATTCATAAGGATTTTATTTGCACTATCCATGATAAACACATGGAAGCCCTATCAGAGTTTTTGAAAAACTTAGAAGTTGATTCTTCTTTGGACGAGAAATTAAATATCTTAGACAATGGTTCCCTCTTCTATTATTTAGTTAAAAGTCTCTATGTTAGTTTAAGTGATCAGATTATAGAAAATGGAATCTGTAATAAAGATATAGAAAATCAAATAATTGAAGGTAAAAACAGAAAACTTTCCGAGCCTCTATATTTAAAGAATCAAATGCTAATAAACTTAAAAGAATCAATTAGTTCTCACGAGAAAACATTTAAAAATCTGCCGGTCTTCCTAATTCAATTATTCGGTGATCGTTTTAAATATTATCTAAACATTATGAAAGATAACTTATTTGATGTTACTAGTTTGGTTATTAGGCAAGAAAAAAATATAAACAGCTTACATAATACATATAATTTAATCTTAACAGACAGAAATAATCAGAAAATTAAAAACTTAACAACCTTAATCATTATTTCTTTGGCCTTATCTGTTTTAACCTTCCTTTATGTCTTTTTCAATATATAACACTCTAACTAGGAAAAAAGAGATTCTCAAGCCAATTAAAGATGGTTTTGTTGGTATTTATACTTGTGGTCCAACTGTTTATAA
>DAOSXI010000011.1:9304-10872 GCA_035380385.1 Minisyncoccota bacterium | reverse complement strand
AATTTCTTTGGCAATTGGATGATCTTCTTTTATTTTTTCCAACTCACTTTCTCTAGTAGAAATAGACCCGCCAGCACTTTTTTTAATCCCCTTCGTCGGAATGTTTAATTTATCAAATAAGATTTCTGCTAATTGTTTTGGGGAGTTTATATTAAATTCTTGGCCAGCAATTTTGTGTATACTTTTCTCTATGATTGAAAGTTCTTGGTGGTATTCTTTAGATATTTTTTTTAGATAATTAACATCAATTAAAATACCGTTTTCTTCCATTTGTTTAATTATAGAAACTATTGGTAATTCAATTTCTTTGTAAACATAGGACATATTTTCTTTCTCTATATCTTCTTCCATTTTAGAAATTGCTTCATCTAATGTTTTACTGCCTTTGTAAAACTTAATCTCCTCTATGTCGCTATTAGTTCTTTCTGAATTTAATAACCAGTAGGCAATTTTAGCTTTTTCTATTTTATCTTTTGGCTCTTTTGTGTTTTGACTCACACTTTGAATTTCCTCTTTATCATCTAGTATTTTTAAAAATCTTCCTTGTAAACTACGAAACTCCATTTGTCTAAAAAATTCTGCTACTTTGTCTTTATCAACCATATCTTTCCATTTTTTCTTGGGTAAAGAAAAATCTATTGGGGCATCTGTCCTGATGGTAGCTAGTGTTTTTGAAAACAAGGCTTCTTCCTCCCCTTCTTTAATTAAATTAACGATTCGGTCGGTTAAACCAAGAGATTTTAATTCACTGTCACCCTTTTTAAGTGATTTATATATCTTTTCAATCGTGCCAAATTTTGAGATAAGAGTGGTTGCTGTCTTGTCGCCAATACCCTTAATACCAATAATATTATCAGACGGATCTCCATTAAGACCTTTGTAATCTGGTAGATTCTCTGGAAGAAAATTGAAGCGGTCAAAGACTTTTTGTTGATTATATAAAATAGTATCACTAATGCCTTTTTTAAGAGTATAGACCAAAACAGAATCACCTTCTACTAATTGCAGTGTATCCATATCACCAGAGGCAATAATTGTTTCTGTGTTTTTCTTGTTCTTAAGCTTTTTAACTATTGTGCCCAATAAATCGTCTGCCTCAAAACCTTCTTTCTCGTAAATTGGAATAGATAGGGCCTTAAAAAAATCACGAGATTTTATCAATTGTAAAACTAGCTCCTCATCAGCTTTGGCTCGCCCAGCTTTATATCCTTCATAAGCTTCGTGGCGAAATGTTTTTTTGGGTAAATCAAAACAAGCAATAATAAAATCTGGTTTAAGCTCGGTTATTATTTTAAAAAGCATTGTGGCTAATCCGTAAATAGCCCCTGTTGGTTGACCCTCGGAGTTCATGAAATCGGGTAGAGCGTGATAGGCACGATGAATAATGGCGTGAGAATCAAGCAAGACTACTCTTTGTTTGGCTGTGCTTTTATTAGCCATATTTTATATTATAGCATGCTAAAACAATTATTCTTGGTCTTAAAATGGGGCTAGAAACAAGCCTGTCTGGTCTTTTCGTCTATGTGGCTTAATTTAATCAAGAGGGCGTTTTTGGGTATTTCTTTTTT
>DAOSXI010000011.1:7275-9204 GCA_035380385.1 Minisyncoccota bacterium | reverse complement strand
CTTGGTCTTAAGTTTGGAATAGGAATAGACAAGATGCGATCTCTTTCAGAATAAGTTCCATTAGATATATTCCTAACTTCTATGCCCTCCGGAATATAAACCTGAATCATTGGGTAAGACAAAATGGAATCACTAATGTTTTTGTAATAAACAAAGTATTCTATTTCATCACCAACATTAAAGGTTTGATACTTATTACCGATCTCTAAGACAATTGGTGAAGCTTGACCATAAACAGTTTTTCCTTGAGTGACGACTGTTGTTTTGGTTGTGCTAGTAGCTGGTTTTGCAATATATGTCGTACCAGCTGTTTTAAATATCTGGATAGCTCCTCTGTAAACATTTCCATCTCTGCCCTCTGCCACGGCTCTAAAGTAATAAATAGTATTAGCCTTTAGACCAGTTAGGTAATAATTAAAGTTTGTGTTGTAAGTTGTAACTTTTGCTGGAGTTCTTGATCCAAGATTGACGGTTTGTCCATACTCAAAGTAAACATTATTTGAGCTAAAGCTGGAGCTTGAAATTAAGCCATTTAAGTAAGCAGAATTCTCTGTTATGTTTGTGGCAACAGTTGTAACAACTTCTGCGTTGTAAGAAGGAGTTGGAGTAATTGGATTTTGGTATGAGCCAACATTAACTCTAACACTATCAGACCTAGTTCGGTTTTCTCCATAAGCTCTCAATGTATAAGTGGTAGTGGTATAAGGATAAACAACCTCACTTCCATCATCATCAACATAACCAATTCCAGAAATATAAACATCTTCACAATCACTAGTTCTCCACCTTAAAGTAGTTCCTTCAGAATAATTGATTGAGGAATCAGTAACAGTAAAGCTATCTATCTGACAATAATCTTCATCATCGTCATCATCGTCGTCTTCTTCGTCAACATATATCCTAATAGAGTCCGTTAAAACATTATTATTATAATCATAAGCCGTTAATTTATATGTAATGTCTTCGTCGGGGTAAACTTTTCTAGTTCCATAATCTGAAACATAACCAATGTCAGTTATCTTTACTTTTTCACAACCTTCGGCTTCCCACTCTAAAATAGTATAATCTCCTTCATCAATTCTAGTGTCGCTAGCTGTAATTTCAACGCGACAAAATTCATTATTTTCATTAACATAAATCCTAAGATCTTTAGTAACATAACTACCGTCTGCTCCATAAGCCGTTAAGGTATATGTGGTATCAGATGATGGATAAACAGCTCTTGAGCCATAAGTGGCAACATTTCCAATGTTTGAAATATTTGCATTAACACAATTATTTGTTGACCATGATAAATAAGATGAGTTACCTTGATTCACAGAATACTGACTGGCGGTAAAGCTTGAAATAGAACAAACAGGATCAGGGTCAGGATTATCTAAGACACTAATTTCTAAAGTTTTAGTTTGAACAGAAAAAGATGATAAGGAATAAGCACTTAATTTATATGTCTTGGTGGAAGTTGGGCTTATAGTCTTTGCCCCTGAGCTAGATAAACCATAACCAACACCAGGGATATTTATTAAACTACAACCACTAGTACTCCAGCTAATAGTAACAGAGTCTCCTTTTTGAATAGAGGTTTTGTCGGCACTAAAATCATAGATGGTACAAGTGTCGGTAGGTGGTATAACAACCTCATCAACATCAATAGTTAAGCTTTTTGTTTTAGAAGATCCATCAGAACCATAGGCAGTTAAGGTATATGTGGTATCGGATGTTGGGTAAACAGTCTTGTTGCCGTTTGTAGAAACATTTCCAACATTTGAGATCTTGGCGGATGTACAATTTTCGGTAGACCAGCTTAAGACAGACGACTCACCTTCATCAATTGAGTAATCTGAAGCGGTGAATGATGAGATGGAACAATATTCTGGTATAACAACCTCATCAACATCAATAGTTAAGCTTTTTGTTTTAGAAGATCCA
>DAOSXI010000011.1:0-7175 GCA_035380385.1 Minisyncoccota bacterium | reverse complement strand
CGACTCACCTTCATCAATTGAGTAATCTGAAGCGGTGAATGATGAGATGGAACAAGCAGGTGTTTCAACATTGTCGCTAATCTTAAAAGACAATAAAACTGTTCCCCAATCTCCTTTTGGAATATTACCAAGAGATAAACCTGTACCAAAAGCTGTTTGCCCGTCTACTGAAACACCAGAGGAAGACCCGTTTTTATACCACTTAGCTTGGTTGTAAGTTAAGGTCTGAGAACTAGAAATATTGACCTTGACCGTGCCAAGAGATAGCCCACCAACAGCAGAAGTCAGGTTGCCTGAAAAAGAGAAGGTGTCGGCCTCTCCGCTACTAGGGCTTTTAACTAATTTAATCATGGTGTATCTGGCGTCAGAGCTATTGGTATTATCATAAAAGACAGCTAAATTAATAGTATCTCCACCACTAGCGGAAACTGTCTTTTTTGTCCAACAGCCATTGGTGCCATCTTGAATACCCTCCCCTGTGGTGTAATTACCAATGGAAAGAGGGTTTGGACAGTCTGTTGGGTATGTATTCCAAGCAGCATCGGCTAAACCGAATGAGCCCAAAAGAGCAAGACCAAAAACAAATCCAGATATTATATTTTTTATGTATTTTTTCATATTGTTTTAATAATTCTAATAATTAATTTTACTTACAATTTTAAATTTTCAACCGCCAAGGTTAAAAACTTAAAAAAGTAAGCAATAGTGGAAAGTGGTACAAACCACTATTGCTTAATATTTTTCTCTACTACTCTACTAGAAGGCGAAGACGGGTATGCCTCCACCGACGATACCCTCCGGCATAGTCCTGGGTTCGGGCTCGCCAATCGGTCCCACTTTTGCCTTACACACCTTAATGATAGCGTATGTAATCCCAGTAACAATGGCCAGTCCAACTGGTATGACATACCAGTTCTTGGCTATCCAACTCTTTTGAGTGGGTAGCGTCGGGACTCCTCTGTCTTCCTGAGGAATAAAAGGAGAGTAATTAAATCTCTCCTCTTCTTCCAAAAACGAAGAGGTGGAGGTTTTGGCGGGTGGGGCGGGAGGCATAAATCGACCCGTTGGATTGGAGGGTGGGGCGGGGGGCATAGACCGAAATGTTGCATTGGAGGGTATAATCACCGGCTCGGTGATCAGCAAATTAAGACACCTCGTCTTATAGACGATTGTCTCAACCACTCCCTCTAACTTGAACACCCCCACTGTCCCAACGAAGTTATTATCGTCATAAAAACGACACACTCCGTTCTCATTTCTGGAGTTTTTAAATCCTCCAGAAAGTTCCCTATTTTCATAGGAAACACGGGACAAGAGATAGTCAATGTTTCCATCTTCTATCTCTAAAATGGCCTTGTTAAGACTAAGAATTTCTTCTTGCCCATTAACCTTTCCAGACCCTAGAGCTTGGAAAAGACCATTTCTGACAACCAAGAAGAGTGAATCTCTCCAAGATTTTGCCAGAGAAGTACCAGATTCAGCGAATTGCTTCGCCTCCTCCGGGGTGTAGTCCGTCTCCCTGTAGGGACGGATGGGTGGGTATTTCACCTGCCCCACCACCTCTTGCCAACCTAGGACAAGAAGCAGTAAAAACAAAATTTTTTTCATGTCTCCTGTTATTGTATCTGAGCCCAAAAACAATCCAATATTTGGATCCAAATACAATAACAAGAGAATACTACTTCATCCGAAGAATAGCATATTTATAGAAAAATGTCAATGTCGCCACCTTCCTCCAACATATAGTAAATAATGAGAGATAATTATGCAGACAAATCACAAAACAGCACAAATTTAGCAAAAATAAATCTTACCGAAATCGCGCGATCGCGCAGGATCGGTAAAGAATAAAAATATAGGTGAAGGGGTGCGTTTTGACCTTTTATAATATATAATAGTTTATATGACAATTAAGTTTGACGATGAAAAACAGCAAAAAAAACTAGACGACTTAAAAAAGGTTGAGGAGGAGCAATTAGTTGAATTTTTAGCTCAATCTAAATACAACATTGGGTCTGTTAATCTATCTGACCTGCCTGTTGAAAACGAGGCCTTGCGTTCGGTTAGAGAGAAAGATGCTCGAGAGTGGGAAATTGGACCGTTTAAATTATCTGGAAAAAATATTCATGTAGCAGTTAGGTCTCCTCAACCAGATAAAATTTCTTTTTTAGAAAGTTATTTTAAAGGACGAGGATTAACTCCAGCATTTTATATGGCTTCTTTGTCTAGCCTAGAAAAAGTCTGGGAAAGATATGCTGAATTGTCAAAAGCGATGGAATCTGAGGCTGGAGTTATTAGTATTTCTGGAGAATCTCTAAAAAAGATTATGGCTGAAATAAAAAACCTCGGGGATATTAAAGAAGCTGTGGTTAAAACACAAGAAGGAGGTTCCCATATTACTTCAAAAATATTAGAAGTTATCATCGCTGGAGCTATTGCTATCAACGCCTCTGATATTCACTTTGAACCAGAAGAAAGCACAATTAGGATTAGGCTTAGGCTAGACGGAGTTTTACAAGAATTGATGGAAATAGACCCGTCTATCCATAAGTTTATAAACTCCCGAATTAAATTAATTGCAGGACTAAAAATAACCACAACAGCGTCAGCCCAAGATGGACGATTTAGTTTTATGTTAGACCAAGATGAAATAAACCTGCGTGTTTCCGTAATGCCTGGAGCTTACGGTGAATCTGTGGTTTTGCGTATATTAAATCCTAAATCAATTAGACACAAACTAGAAGACGCCGGAATAGAACCAGCTCTTTTCCAAATATTTATGGATGAAATTAAAAAACCAAATGGTTTAATTCTTTTAACCGGTCCAACTGGTTCCGGAAAAACGACAACGCTATACTCTTTTTTACAAAGAATATATTCAAAAGAGATAAAAATAATCACGATTGAAGACCCGATTGAATATCATTTACCTGGGATATCTCAAACTCAAGTTGAAGAAGAGAAAGGTTATACATTTTTATCTGGATTAAGGTCAGCTTTAAGACAAGACCCTGATGTAATAATGGTCGGAGAGATTAGAGACGCCGAGACAGCAAAGACAGCTGTGCAATCAGCCTTAACGGGTCACTTGGTTTTCTCTACCTTGCACACCAATAATGCTGCTGGGGTTATTCCTAGATTAATTGACCTTGATGTTAACCCTCAAACACTGGTTTCCGCTTTATCTTTATCTGTGGCTCAGCGTTTAGTTAGAGTTTTGTGTCCCATCTGTAAAAAAGAAAAAGTCATTAGCCCCAGAGAAAAAAATATAATTGATAGTATTATTAATAAAGCAAAAGAAAACGGTAAAGATTTGGGTCGGGCTGGAATAGACCTAACCCAAGAATATAAAATATATGAGCCAGTTGGTTGTGATAAATGTAACCAAACTGGTTATAAGGGGAGAATGGGTATATTTGAAGCCATCCAAACAGACGAGGAAATTGAAAAAATTATAATTGGCAAACCAAGTGAAAGAGATATTAAGAAAATATCAGCCAAACAAGGTACGTTAAATATGCAAGAAGATGGAATTATTAAAGTTTTGAAAGGAATCACCTCTTTAGAGGAGGTTCGGAGCGTGGTTGATTTGTTAGAGGAATAAAAAATCCGGCCAAAGCCGGATTTTTTAAAAGAAAACATAAATCTCTAAACAATCCTTTGTAAAAATTTATTAAACAAAGTAATAAAAGATTACAGGATAGCTCCAGTAATAAACCAAAACGTCCTATGCACTGATATAGAGCACGAGGCCGATTGCTTAGAGATTTATGTCCTCTTTCTAAAATGCTATAATGTAATATACGGATACAAACAGAATATATCATATATTAAAAATTATGTCAAGTAATAATAAAACAAAAAAAGAAGACTCCTATTTAGACCAAACCCTCCGACCAGAGGCCTGGGATGACTATGTAGGGCAAGAAAACATCAAACAAAACCTTAAAATATTACTTAAAGCAGCAGAAGAAAGATCTCACCCAGCTGAACATTTGCTTTTTTATGGTCCACCCGGCTTAGGTAAAACAACTTTGGCTCATTTAATTGCCAAAGAGACAAATAGGCAAATAAAGATTACATCTGGCCCCGCTATTGAAAAGGTTGGTGACCTTGCTTCTGTTTTAACAAACCTATCTCCGGGCGACATTGTCTTCATAGATGAAATACACAGACTCAATAAAGTTGTTGAAGAAATTCTTTATCCGGCAATGGAGTCTGGTTTCTTAGATATTATTATTGGTAAGGGGCCATCAGCTAGAACTATCCAATTAGAGTTACCAGCTTTTACTTTAATTGCCGCAACAACTAGAGTGGCCTTATTATCATCTCCCTTACGCTCTCGTTTCTCGGGTGGTGTTTTTAGATTAGAATTTTACAACGACAAGGAAATAGAAAAAATACTTGAGAGGTCAGCTAAAATACTTGGTGTCCAGTTAGAAGATGGAGCCTTGGAAGAAATAGCTAAGAGGGCAAGATTTACCCCAAGAACAGCTAATTATCTACTTAAAAGATGTCGAGATTATGCTCAGGTTAATAAAATGTCTTTGTCTAAAGAAATCGTTAAGAAAGCTTTGGCTTTACTTGAAATAGATGAACTTGGGTTAAACTCTTCTGACAGAAGGATATTAGATATTATTATTTCTAAGTTTAAGGGTGGGCCTGTTGGTTTGAAAACAATTTCTGCGGCTAGCGGAGAAGAGGAAGCAACAATAGAAGAAGTTATTGAGCCATATTTAATCAGATTAGGATTATTAGACAGAACAACTAGGGGTAGAATTGTGACGGAGAAAGGTTACGATCATTTAGGTTATGAAAAAAAATAAAGTTTTAGCCATTGACCCAGGCTATGAAAGAATTGGGATTGCGGTGATTGAAAAAAAAGATTCTGGAAAAGAGGAATTACTTTTTTCGGAGTGTTTTAAGACAACAACGGATACTTCTTTTGCTATTCGTTTAAAAAAGATTGGGCAAGAAGTAGCTCAAGTTATAGAAAAATACAAACCAGAAGTTTTAGCAATTGAAAAACTTTATTTGTCGGTTAATCAAAAAACAGCTATGGGGGTGGCTGAAGCTCGTGGGGTTATAATTTATTCAGCTAGTCTTTATGGTTTAGATATTTTTGAATACACTCCTCCTGAAATTAAGGTGGCTGTTACTGGTTATGGTAAAGCTGATAAAAAGATGGTTATGTCTATGGTTCCGCGATTAATACAAATAAAAAAAGAAACGGCGTCTGATGATGAACTAGACGCTATTGCTATTGGTTTAACTTTTTTGGCTTGCCAAAAAACAAGATAAAAGCTTGTATTTTATGGGTTTTTTATCTTTATTTTTTTATTAAATAAAAGCTGTTTATCCACAGGCCAAAAGCCTTGCCAAGCTTTTTATATTTTGATACAAATAGTGCATTATTAAATTTTATAAATTAAATTTTTGAGTCATATGAGCAAAGATTTTAAAGACATAGATAATGAATTTGGTGAGACTGAAGAGTCTCAAGATAAAGACATTTTTAAGAAAGATTTAGATTTAGATGAAGAGATAGACGAAGGAGCAATTGATGAGGTGTTTGAAAGTGATGATGGAGAAGATGAAAGTGATGATGACACTGAGGTGTATGATGATGAGGATGACGAGTGGGATAATAACTCAGACGAAGAGGAAGATGCTTACTAATAAAAAATCCGGATTACATCCGGATTTTTTGTATAAATAGTTTATTAATTTCTATATACTATTTCATCTCACTGCAAAGATTGTTGTCCCAAAAAATATTTTGCTAACGAACTTCATGATTGTAAAGTTAAATGGTAAACCAATTTCGCCTCGCTACAAGGTTACTACAGCCCACTCCAAGAATAGCTTCCACAAAAGAGTACGCAAAATTTTTTGCTAAAAATTTTGCTCAAAGACTCTTCGCCGTCGCTCGAGCTAGCCTCTTTTGTGGAACTATTCTTTGCGTGGCTTACTAGATAGCCTCAAGGAAAAGATTGTTCATCAGATTTACCACCCAACTTCACGGTCGTGAAGTTAATTTGCAAAACCGACTTACCGCCAGATTCGCGGTCGCGAAATTGATGGTAAAACAACATGGTTTGGGTGTAAAAATTGTATTTTGAGATTTCGGTTATTGGTTTTCTGTTTTTGGGATTTCGGTTGTTAGTTTTCTATTTGAATAAATCTTTTTTTACCAATTCGGTAAACGGCTGGTCTTGCGAGTTCGTCAATTTGAGTAATTTTTTCTTCTTTATCAATTGTGCTAATTGCTCCTTCGTTAATTAAGCGACGAAATTCGGTTTTAGATTGAACAACTTTGTTGCTTAACAAGACATCAATTAATAAATCATTGACGCCGGCTTTAACCTTCTTTGTTTGGTTTGGAACCTCTTTTTTTTGAAATGTTTTGATAAAGTTTTGTTCAGCTATTGTGGCTTTATTTTTGTTGTGAATAATAGATATAATCTCTTTAGCTAGTCTCATTTTTAAATCTCGTGGATTTATTTCTCCTTGTTCTAAAAGTTTTGCGAATTGGTCTATTTCAGACATTGGAACATTAGTACAAAGTTCAAAACTAGAAATTATTAGGCTATCAGACCAGCTCATTATTTTGCCAAACATATCATCCGGGCTATCAGATAAAGCAACCATATTACCTTCAGTCTTACCCATTTTTTGACCTTGATTATCTTCAAGAAGCTTTGTTGTAATAACAAATTTTTCTTTATTTTTAAGGGTCTTCATTAAATCCCGCCCACAAAGCATATTAAATGTTTGGTCATTGCCTCCAATTTCACCATCCACATCCATCACGACAGAATCATAACCCTGCATTAAGGGATATAGGAACTCATTAATTGAAACCGGCCTACCCTCTTCCATCCTTTTCTTAAACATATCTCTCTCAAGCATTTGTTGAACAGTCATGTTAGAAGCTAAAGATAAAATATCTTCAAATTTCATTTTTCCAAGCCATTTAGAATTAAATTTTATTTTAGCTTTATTTTTACCTTTAAAAGAAAGAGTGGTGGAAATCTGTTTTTTGTAGTCTTTTAAATTATTTAAAATCTGTTTTCGGCTTAATGGCTGACGGGTGCTTTTTTTGTCTGTTGGATCACCAATCATTGCTGTAAAATCTCCAATTAAGATAATTATTTGGTGTCCAGCCTTTTGAA
>DAOSXI010000010.1:9007-10962 GCA_035380385.1 Minisyncoccota bacterium | reverse complement strand
ATTCCTGAAAACCTAAAAGCTGACGCAGAAAAATATCATAATGAATTGATAGAAAAAATCGTTGAACAAGATGATGCTTTGATGTCAGAATACTTAGAAGGTAAAATCCCAGAAATTCCTGTCTTAAAAGCCACTCTAAGAAAAGCTGTTATTGCTAATAATGTCTTTCCTGTCTTAGTTGGTTCAGCCTTGAAAAATAAAGGTATTCAGCTTGTTTTGGACGCTGTTGTTGATTATTTACCAAGCCCGATTGATATTCCTTCAATCGCTGGTATTAATCCCGATACTGAACAAGAAGAATTACGACATGCTTCTGACGAAGAGCCATTTTCCGCTCTAGCTTTTAAGGTGGCAACTGATCCTTTCGTTGGACAGCTTATTTACTTCCGTGTTTATTCGGGGACACTTGAAGCGGGAAGTTATGTTTACAATCCAAGAACTAGAAACAAAGAAAGAATTGGCCGAATATTACGAATGCACGCAAACGACAGAGAAGAAGTTAAAAAAGTTTTCGCTGGAGAAATTGCCGCCGCTGTCGGTCTTAAAGAAACTATTACCTCGGATACTCTTTGCGATGAAGATCATCCTGTTGAATTATATAGAATAGAATTTCCTGAACCAGTTATTCAGCTAAGGGTTGAACCTAAAACAAAAGCTGACCAAGAAAGAATGGGTATGGCTTTAAATCGTTTGGCCCAAGAAGATCCAACATTTAGAGTTTCAACAGATCAAGAAACAAACGAGACTATTATCTCTGGTATGGGAGAATTACACCTAGAGATTATTGTAGATAGAATGAAGAGAGAGTTTAATGTAGAAACTAATGTTGGTAAGCCACAAGTTTCTTACCGAGAAACAATTACCGGCACAGCAGACGCTGAAGGAAAATATATTAAGCAATCTGGTGGCCGTGGAAACTATGGACACGTTAAAATTAAAGTTAAGCCTATGGATACATCAGTTAATGTTGAAGATTTGCCTAAAAACATTAAAAGAGATGGAGGTTTTGAGTTTATCAATAGTATTAAAGGGGGAGTTATTCCTCAGGAATATATTCCAGCTTGTGAAAAAGGATTTAAAGAGGGTCTTGATCGTGGAGTTTTGTCAGGATTTAGATTGGTTAATGTGTCGGTTGATCTTTGGGATGGTTCCTATCACGATGTTGACTCCAACGAAATGGCTTTCAAAATTGCTGCTTCAATGGCAGTCCAAGATGCTTGTAAACAAGCTCGCCCTGTTATATTAGAGCCAATGATGAAAGTTGAAGTTGTGACCCCTGAAAAGTTTATGGGAGATGTGACCGGTAGCCTGTCTTCAAAAAGAGGACTAATTGAAGGGATGGAAGAAAGGGGAATGAACCAAGCCATTAAAGCCATTGTTCCTTTGTCTGAAATGTTTGGCTATATGACAACCCTTCGTTCTATGACCGAAGGCCGAGCTGGTTTTACGATGGAGTTCTTAAGATATGACATCGTTCCTCAAAGCGTCGCTACTACAATTATTGAAAATCACAAATAAAAAACAAAAAAGAAACCCCGCAATTTTTCTCCGAAAAATTGCGGGGTTTTTCTTTATTCAAAATAATGTTACAATTTAAGCATTATTAGTTAAATTTTCTTAAATATGCAGAGTAATAAAAAAGAAAATATCGGTGTCATTATTTCTTTTGTTTTAATCGTTGCTCTTATTTTTGTTGTCATTTTTTTCTTGTTGAATAAGCAAGAAAAAGAAAACCCACTTGAATGGGTGGACCCTAATCCAGTCATTGGAGAGCAAGCTCAAAATCAACTTGCTCCTAGTGCAAACGAGCCAACACAAGAATTAATAGAGACTGAAGAAAATAATATGGAAAGAGTTTCTAAGGAAGGTGATGTTTTGTCAATGAATTATACAGGTCGTTTAGAAGATGGAACAATTTTTGATTCAAATGTTTTACCTGAGTTTGGTCATGTTGA
>DAOSXI010000010.1:0-8907 GCA_035380385.1 Minisyncoccota bacterium | reverse complement strand
GTTTCGTTGTTTATATTATTAGTAATTATTTCATTATTCGTTATAACTAAAATAGTCGGTGAGGTGAAGGGGAACTTTGGAGATGATCTTTCTTATAATGTCATCTCAGTTAGTGGAGAAGGTGAAGCTATCGCTGTTTCTAATATCGCCACTCTACACATTAATTTAGAAGAAGAAACTAGCACTTCCAAAGAGGCTCAAGAACTTTTAAATAAATCAATTGATAAAGTTCTTACTTATCTAACAGAGCAAGGGGTAGAATCAAAAGACATTAAATCTACTTACGGAGGAATTTCTCCAAGATATGAGTATGTCAAAAGTTATTATACTTCTGGAGAAAGAAAATTAGTTGGTTTTACTGCTCGCCAGTCAATTGAAGTTAAGATTAGAGATGTAGATAAAGCCAACACTATCCGTACAGGGTTAGCTGAAGCTGGAGTTGATAACATAGATGGACCTGACTTCTCTATTGATGACGAAGAAGGTTACAAAGAAGAAGCTAGAGCTAAAGCCATTGTTGACGCTAAAGAAAAAGCAGCTGTCTTAGCAAAAGACTTAGGAGTTAAATTGGTCAAAATAGTTAATTTTTCAGAAGGATCAAATTACTATCCTTACAGAGATAGCATGAAGGTGATGTCTGCGGTTGAGGAAAGCATTTCTTGGGATTCAGCCGGTGGAGCTCAAGCTCCTAGTTTGCCAATTGGAGAAAATAAAATTACTTCAAATGTAACTATCACTTACGAAATTCGCTAGTCTAAGAACTCAAAAAAGACCCTTATTTATAAGGGTCTTTTTTGTTCTCCCCCTTTCTTGATTGACTTTAACCCCTAAAAAATGTAGTCTTTATATAAGCCCTGCGGGGTGGTTTTTAATAACAGACAAATAATTATTTATGAACAAAATAACAAATTACATAAAAGAGGTTATCGCTGAAGCCAAAAATGTTAATTGGCCAACAAGAAAAGAAACGACTTTCTTTACGATTGCTGTCATCATCATTTCTTTGATCGTTGCTTATTATCTTGGCTTTTTTGATTTTCTTTTCCAAAGAGGACTCAGCTATTTACTAAATATTTTCTAATTATAAGTTTTAATTTTTAATAAAAATATGGCAAAACAAGAACTAAGAGGGGAGAGGAATTGGTATGCTGTTCATACTTACTCTGGTTATGAAAACGCAGTTATGCGTAACTTGCGACAAAGGGTTGAATCTCTTGGCGTTGGTGATAAAATTTTTAATATTATTGTTCCAGTTGAGAAAAAAATAAAGATAAAAGCTGGTAAAAGAGTTGAAGTTGAGGAAAAAGTTTTCCCCGGCTATGTTTTAGTTGATATGATTGTTGATGATAACTCTTGGTATGTTGTTCGTAATACCCCCCGAGTAACTGGTTTTGTTGGAGCCGGAGTTAATCCTGTTCCTTTAGCCAAAAAAGAAGTTGATGAATTATTTAAGAGGATGGAGAAAGATGGCAATAAGAGCAAACACCAAATTGATGTTGAAATTGGCGAAATGGTTAGAATCTCTGACGGTCCTTTCAAAGACTTAGAGGGTAAAGTTGATGATATTGATATGGAAAGAGGAAAAGTTAAAGTCTTAGTTTCAATGTTTGGACGAGAAACTCCTGTTGAATTAGACTTCTTGCAAATTAAGAAATTCTAAAACACTACACTACAATTATTACGACAGGAAGCTATTCTTTCTGCGTCGTCAAAGGTCTTGTCAAAGGTCGAACCTTTTTCGCCACAGACTTTTTTATTACCACCAGCTTCGCGACCGCGAAATTGATGGTAAACCAACTTTACCTCGCTACAAAGATTATTGCCTCAAAAAACGCGGATATTTTAGTGCTCTAAAATTCCTATGCTCGCGCCGTCGCGCTCCGCAATGTTTTTTGAAACAATAATCTTTTCCGCGAGGCCAGTAAGCCACGCAAAGATTATTCCTCCAAAAAGCATTTTACCGCCCAACTTCACGATCGTTTTTCCCACATGTCCGACATGTGGGAAAATGGTTTTGGAAGGAATATGTAGTTTTTCTCGGATTGAAAAATCACAAAATAGCTTTTAGATAAAGGGTATTTTATAGTTCTATCTTTTTGAGGCATAAAAACGAATAAATTTATTTTTTACAAGGCAAGACCTCGTGAAATAAAACACGCCATTTAGAATTTGTCCATACACAAAATTCTTGATTTTTAAAACCCGATAGTTTATATATTATCCATATGTCTACGAGGAGAACACCCTTCATCCCTGGAGAATATTACCACTTGTCTAATTGCGGAAACAGCAAACAAGTTATTTTCAGAGACAAGCTAGACTACTGCCAATTTATTAAACTTCTATATATAGCTAATACTAATAAAAATATTATTACCCGAGATCTGACAAACGAATTTAATATTACTCGTTTAGGAAGAAAAATTATTTATATTGGAGCTTATAGCCTAACCCCCAATCAATTTCATCTAATTGTTTCTCTACCCAAAAATGGCAATATTAGTAAATTTATGCAAAAACTCCAGACAGCTTACTCTATGTATTTTAATGTAAGATATTCTCACACAGGCTCTCTGTTTGAGGGCAAGTTTAAATCAAAATATATTTATAACAATAGATACCTCAGGTATCTATTTTCTTATGTTCTACTTAAACCAATTAGATTGATAAAACCTGATTGGCATAAAAATGGCATAGAAGATAAAGAGGAGGCTATTAGTTTTTTAAGCAAATATGAATATTCTTGCCTAACGGATTTTATTGGGCCGCAAAGGGTTGAATCTAAAATAATTGATCGGGGTCGCTTCCCCGGTTATTTTTATAATCCAAGAACAATTAAAAATGATATTTTTGAATGGATTAATTATGGTAGTAATCTTGGTAATAAATCAAAAATAAAAGTTACAAAAAAAACCATAATTAAAAAGAAGGCAAAGAAGCCCAAAATTAAATATCAAACAATTGGACAATTAAGCCCAGTTTGATTTTGTGGCTATTTTATGTTAGATTATTAGCTGTTACGCTAAAGCTTCTTTTATAGTTAATTTTTTAATTATTATTATGGCAGTACAAAGACCAATCAAAAAAATAAAAGTTAGAATAGAGGCCGGACAAGCCACTCCAAAACCTCCACTAGGTCCCGCACTAGGACAAGCCGGAATAAATATTTCTGAGTTTTGTCAGAAGTTTAATGCTATGACCGACAAGATGGAAGGGGAATTGGGAGTTTCTATTTTAGTTTTTGAAGATAGAAGTTATGATATTAAAGTTAAAAGTCCAGCCGTTGCTGGTTTACTTTTCAAGGCTTTGGGCATTGAAAAAGGATCTGGCAAGCCTAATCTTTCAAAAGTTGGAAAATTGACCAAGGAACAAGTTAAAGAAATTGCTACTAAAAAAATGGCTGATCTAAATGCCAAAGATATTGAAGGGGCAATGAAGACAATAGAAGGTTCAGCTCGTTCCGCTGGGATAACCGTAGAATAATAACAAAAAAGAAATCCCCAACTAAATTGGGGGTTTTTGTTATATTTGGTATAATATAAAGACAATTAGGTCGGACTAATTTATTACAAATTATTATTATATAAAATAAACTTATGAAAAAAATATTATTAATTGCTTTGGCTGTCAGTGCTGTAACAATTTTTGGGGTTTCAGAGGCAGCTATGAAGCAAGCTGGTATACATGAGCCTGGTACTGGTCAGGAGAAACCTCTTTTAGTAGAAGAAGATAAGGGGCAAGGAAAGGCTGTTTCTGACGAGGTTGAAATAATGGTTGAAGAGGAAGCGGAAGAAGTCCAAGAAGATCTTTCTCAAGGTAAAGGAAATGCTAACCAAGTTAGCAATAAGGGCGAAGACAACCAAATTAGAACAGAAGAGAAAGAGGCTGGTAATGAAGAGGCCCAAAAGGGCCCAAGTGAAATGGCCTTGCAAAGAAGAAGCCAAGTTGCTAACCAAGTTCATCAATTATTAGATTTATCTAATAGAATGGGTGGAATAGGGGAGCAAGTTAGAGAGATTGCTCAATCACAATATGTTGATATAGAGAAAATAGAAGAAAGTGTTTCCAATTTTCAAGAAAGAAGTCGCTTTGCTAGATTTTTTATTGGACCTAAGACCGATAAGGTAGAAGAGGCAAAAAGTCTTTTGACTGAAAATAAAGAAAGATTAGAAACTCTTAAAGAATTAAAGACAGAAATAAAAGATACCGAAGATGTAGAAGCTTACGAAAAAGCAGTTAGCGATTTTGAAAGCTATATTGCTGAGATTGATGAGATGGTAACCAAAGAAGAAAAAGGTTTTAGCTTGTTTGGCTGGTTGTTTAAGTAAGACAACATAAAGCAATAGCAAAAAGCCCCCTTCGGGGGCTTTTTGCTACAATATCTAATGTGTTGACAAAGTATATACAAGGTATATACTTAAAATATGGCTACATTAAACATAAGAATAGAAGAAAATCTAAAAAACAAAGCTCAAAAAACCTTTAATAATTTAGGCTTAGATATGTCTACAGCCGTAAAAATGTTTTTACACCAATCGGTTAAAGAAAATGCCTTGCCCTTTCACCCCACCAATAATCCCAAGTTAATTAAAAAAGTTTGGGACAGGGAAGTGGCAGAAGCTCTTAAAAATGGTAAAAGTTATAAATCAGCACAGGATTTATTTAAAGATTTAGATAAATAAAATGTATCTGATTAAAGAAACAAAATCTTTTAGAATATCCTACAAAAAATTAAAAGTATCTGGTCTGAGTGGGGCTGTTTTAGAAGACATAAAAAATGTCATTAAAATTTTGTCACTAGGTAAAAATTTACCGAAAGATTATAAAGACCATGAATTAACAGGAGATCTAAGGGGGTATCGAGATTGTCACATAAAAGGAGATTTATTACTGGTTTATACGAAAAAAGAAGACAAGCTAATCCTTATTTTATTAGATATAGGTTCTCACTCAAAAATTTTTGGACACTAGTAAATAAAAAAGCACCCGAAGGTGCTTTTTTATTTCTGAACCCTTTCTGTGTATTCTCCAGTTTCTGTATTTAAAATTATTTTATCTCCTTGTTCCACAAAGAAGGGGACATTAATCTTGATATCGTTTTCTAGTGTTACCAATTTTCCTCCACCATTGGCAGTATTACCCTTTATAGAAGGTGGAGCTTCTTTAACCTCAAACTCCATCTTAATAGGCAAAATTATTTTAATGATTTTATCTTCACCGTCTTTTTGCCAAATCATGGCCGTGACATTTTCATTAGCTTTCAAATATTTAGCCGAATCTCCAATTATATCAGCTAAGATAGAAAATCGGTCTTTGGGATTTTCTTTGTCACAAAACCAAAACTCCCCTTTGTTGTTATAAAGATATTTAATATCTCTTTTAGAAACATCAGCCTCTTCAGCTTTATCAGAAACATGAAAAGTAGCATTCCATGTCCTACCAGACAAAAGGCTTTTTAACTTGACTTGATTTTGAGGTTTGCGTTGTTGAGTTCTGGCTATATGATAGTCCAAAACTTCGGCGGGCTCACCTTCATAGATAATAATCTTCCTTTGGCGGATTTCGCTATAATCTAACATATATTAAAGGGTGATTAACTAATAACTTTACTATTATATCAGAAAAAATGCTTTTTTCCAATAAGTATTTTTAGAAAAAGGTGTCAGGAATCTTTTTCTGCACTTTTCTTAGATTGGGTTTTTATTTTATTAAATTGCTTTTGCCTAATCCTCTTTTTGGAAATACACACATTTGCTTTATTTTATCGTCTGAAGTGTTATAATGATACTGATAGTTTCTATTTAAATTATTAGCTAAAATAATTAAACAATGACAAAAATAAAGAAATTCTTAAGTGTCGAAAAAATAGATTTTAAAAAAGTATTATTTTTATCTCTACTAGCAGTAGTTTTAGTCTCTCCATTCAAAGCCAAGGCTGGAGTTTTGCAAGATATATACAACGGGCTTGTAGACGGGCTAACGGCTTCTCCTTGCACCATTGATGCTGGAGAGGAATTTTGCATGTCCAAATTGGTTTATTTTCCAAGAGGAAGAGACTACGATAGAAATTTCACAATCAGTTCCCATTTAGAAGACAAGATAGAAATGAAGAAAATTAAAATCCTTCTTGGGGCTGTTACTTATTACAAAGGAGAAGGTAAAGTTGAATACAAAACAACTCGTTTTGACTTAAAAGACAGCCAAGGGAAAATAGTAGCTCAAATTCATGGTTACGCAATTCCGGGACGTCATTACTTAAGAGAGAAAAGGAAAAATGAATCAAGCCTATCTGTTGAAGATTGTCAAATACAACCCGGAAGCAGTACTTGTCCCGCAAAAATAGAAGTAAAAATAGGTAAGAATTACGATGATGGTTTTGTGATTAAGTCTGGACAAGGAGAAGAAATAGTACTAGAAAGAGATTTTTTTGACTTGAGTGCTAATATTAATTATTATTTTGGTTACGCTCCGACAAAATATCCTTCGACAGAATTTATTCTTTATGACAAAGAAGGGAATCTTTTAGATAAAGTCGTTGCAAACGCATCTTGTAAAGAAGGTTCTGAAATAAATGAAGACGGTATCTGCCAGGTAGAGGGAGAAGGTTTTTCTTATGGAGACAATAATTCTATAGTTTTTTATGCGCAACCTGGCTTTTGTAAAATAGAAGAAGGAGGAAAATCTTGTGTCGTTAATTTTGGTTGGGACCTTACGAATGCCCAGATTTTAGAAATTAAAAGATCTTGGCAACAAAATACTGGTCGGATTAAGATATTTACAATCAATGAAGATGGCCAAAAAGAATATATTTATGACGGGAAATTTGATCGTTCTAATCCACGGGGGATAAAAAGAATATCGGTTGATTATCCCGGAGCCGTCTATAGTTTGAGTTATTCAGACAAAGAGGGTGAAGATACACTTGATTCAATAAATGTTTTGGCTAATTGTATAGAGGGAACTAAGTGGAACAATTCATACTGTTTACCTTATGTAACAACGGGAGTCATAAAACAGGAATTTAGTTATTGTGAAATAGCAGAAGGCCAAGACAGTTGCAACATAAACTTAGTGTGGGGTACGGACGATCCAGATCCGAGATTTTCTTCTGAGATTAAATCCGATAATAAATTATTAAAAAAATCTTATGACGGAAACATGGAAGTTCCTGTTAAATATCCACAGACAACTTTTACCCTAGAATATAAAAATAAAGTTTTAGATACAGCCTATGCAAACTCATATTGTGTTGCTGGGGCTGTTTGGAATGGTAGTAAATGTGAGACTCCTCCAGAATGCCCCGAATATGAAGGGCCGGATGAATCTTATAAAGCAGAGTGGGAAGATCCGGATTGTAACGATACTTGTAGCAAAGAATATTGTAAAAAATATGACTCAACCAAGATAATAACATGCACCACGGCCGATGGAAAGAAATTTACTTATGATTGTTGCCAAAGCTCTGAATAATTATTATTAATTTAATTTAAATATGAAAAAATCAAAAAAATACATTTCAATAATAATTCCCCTCGCAATCTTTTTATTTGTAGGGCTAGTTTCAATTCCAGATTTAGTATCGTCTGATATGAATAAAGATGAATGCGTAGAATATTGTTATGAAAATGGAACAGAGTATTGTTGTTCTTATGGTGGTGGTGGTATAGATGGTACAGGTGATACAGGTGATAATACTACCACAGACGGTATTACCACAGACGGTATTACTACCGGGGGAACCACAACCGGAACAACAACCAAAACTGTCTCTGACTCAATAACTGTACTTGTGGAAGACCCCGGCGACGATGACGGCGACGACGGCGACGAAGAACCTGAGTGTAGCCAAAAAACCTATAAATGCGAAAAAGGGACTGCCACTAATATGAAAACCACAGAAGGACCAAACCAGTTTGTATATATTTGGAATTGTGAGTTAGATGGTGAGACTAAGGGTTGTGCCGACCCAATGCCAACTTGTGGAGATTTTTCATATAACGACGGAAGTAATTGGACAGGGGGTTGTGATGGTGGCTATACCGCAGAAAAGAAATATGACAAAGAATCAAATACTTATACATGGCAATGTCGTGGATCATTAGGGGATCCAATTCAAGAATGTTCTTACAAGCCGAAAGATGGACAGTGTAAATATATTGAAGATTATTACCCAAGAAGCGGCTCCTATGATCCCAGAAAGATATTTTTATGTGAAGGAGAAGGGGTTAAATCAATCAATCACCGCGTAGACAACGAAAAAGAAATTGTTTACTGGGATTGTCCTGGCGAAGAGGGGGGAAAGACGGATAATTGTAGTAAACTTATTTACGCTTCAGCGATATGTGGAGATGAGCCGGGGGAATGTTCCAAAGGAGTTTTTGTTGAAGGAAGTTTCAACTATTGGTCTGATGAAACTGTCCAAAGCTGGAAATGTCAGGGGGTTAATGGGGGAACCCCAGATGGGTTGTATAAAAATATTTCAACATGTTATCCAGATGATGATGGTGGTGGCGATGATAACGGGGAGGATATAATAATAGATGGTCAATGTGCAGATAAACTCGGAGAATGTTTGTCTGGAGAAAAAACAAGTGTAACAACTGATGAAAAAGGTAATTCTTACTGGCAGTGTTTAGGTAGCGAAAAAGGAGAAACTGACTATTGTTTTCTAGAGGGCCCAGGTAAACCTCCAGTAAATCCTCCGGTTAAAGATCCAATTAATGGAGTTTGTGGTTCGTCTGATGGTCTATTCTTTGCCAAAGAGCCAGCTTCAAATTTATGTGAACAAGGAGAATTATCAGGAAAAGTATTAAAACAGGAAAATAATTCTTGGGCTTGGACATGCGCTGGTTTGTATGGAGGAGAAAATACTAAGTGTAATACGATGTCTGTTAGTCTAACCCCCAA
>DAOSXI010000009.1:8306-11733 GCA_035380385.1 Minisyncoccota bacterium | reverse complement strand
TTTTTATTTTAGCATTAATCCAGATAGATTACTTTTTCCCTTTTTGAGTGAAAGACTTGTTCAAAATTAATTAATTCGGATGGAATATCGTATATAAATTCACTCGGATTATTTACTTGCTTGTTGCCAAAAATAGTTCTAATTGTTGCATAGCTTAAAAATAGTTTTTCTTTAGCTCTAGTTATGGCGACATAGAATAATCTTCTCTCTTCCTCATCATCTTCTTTGTCGTCTTTGGAGTAAGGGAATAAATCCTGTTCAAGGCCAGTTACAAAAATAACCTTAAATTCCAACCCCTTAGCGGCGTGAACGGTCATAAGTTTTACTCCAGACTCCTTTTGGTCTAGAGAGTCTTGTTCGCTAAAGAGGGATGCTTCCTCAATTAATTTTTCTAAACCGTTTTCTAAATTATCATATTTTGTGGCAAGGGTGACGAGTTCTTTAATGTTAGCCAGCCTTTCTAAATCGTCGCTTGATCCGTCGCTAAGACTATCCTTTAAGCCACTTTGGTTCATAATATATTTAATCACCTCGCTTGGCTTATTACTTTGGCAAAAAATTTCTATGTCGTCTAGTATTTTATAAAAATCATTAACCCTAGACATCATTTTTGGTGGAATTTCTTTTGTTTGATTAGCAAAAAGTCTAGCGATTGTTGTTTTTCCAATACCGCGAGTTGGACTATTTATAATTCTTTTAATGAGAGATAAGTTTTGTCTATTTAAAGCTGCCCCCAGATAGGCTAAGGTATCTTTAATCTCCTTGCGGTCAAAAAATTTAGTACCCAAAACTTGATAGGGTAAACCAATTTTTAATAATTCTTCCTCTATGACCCTTGATTGAAAATTAGCTCTATAAAGAATAGCTATGTCTTTGGGCTTAAAACCAGCTTTAATTAATTCTTCAATTTTATGACCAACATATCTAGCCTCAGATTGTTCATCGTAGGCCTCAATTAAATTTATTTTCTCCCCCTCCTTATTCTTGGTGAATAAATTTTTAGGTACTCTATAATTATTTTTTTCAATTACTTTGTTGGCAGCGGTAATAATATTTTTAGTTGAACGATAATTTTGTTCTAGGGTTACAATTTTTACTTCAGGATAATCTTTTTCAAACAAAAACATATTTTTAATATTAGCACCTCGCCAGCTATAAATGTTTTGATCGGTGTCACCGACGACGCAAATATTTTTGGCTTGCCCTGTTAAAAGCCTAGTCATTTCATATTGGACCTGATTAGTGTCTTGATATTCGTCAATGTGTAGATATTGCCACTTTTTTTGATACGATAAACGGATTTCTTCGTTTTCTTTTAAAATATTTGTGGCCTTAATTAGAAGATCGTCAAAATCTAGAGCTTTCTGTTTTTTTAATTCTTCCTCATACTCTCTCCAAATAAGAGCAACCATTGTTTGAAAATAACTTTTGGCTTGGCCGACATAATTTTCAAGATGAATAAAATCTCCTTTGTTTTTTGATATGATAGATCTTATCTTCCGAGGCTCTTCTTTCTTTGGATCAATGTCATGCCTTTTCATGACCTCTTTAATAATAGAGATTGAGTCAGATTCATCTAAAATAGAAAAATGTTTAGTTAAATTAAGCAAGCTAGCATTTTCTTTAATTATTTTTACCCCCAAGGAGTGAAAGGTTGAAACATAAGGGGCATTCATAAAATTACCGAAATTATCAATATTTATTTTATTTCCTTGCTCCCTTTTTTCTAGAAGGTCAAAGACTCTCTCTTTCATCTCACGAGCAGCTTTGTTGGTGAAAGTAACAGCTAAGATTCTTTCGGGATTAACCCCTTTGTGAATCAGGTGAATAATCCTGTGGGTGATTGTTTTTGTTTTACCCGCCCCAGCCCCAGCCACTATTAAAAGAGGCCCGTCGGTATACAAGACGGCCTCTTTCTGTTTTTCGTTTAGAGATTCTAGATACAACACAGCTTTATTATATTAGTTATTAACAAAAAAGACAAAATTAATTATTTTTTTCTAGAACAAGGGTGTGAATAACTCGTTTGACTTAGATTTTCATCTAGGCTACCCTATATGAGTAGGGCAAAAAAATGGCCCCGTATACTGTTTAGATTGAAAAAAGCTTTATTTTTCAAGCGTTTCTGGACGATTGTAATAATTATGCTTATTTTACTTAGATAATTACAGCTTTCGCTATTGCGGTCGTACTGTAATCCCAAAGAAGGGGTAAAAGAGCATAATAATTTAAAAGGCTTATAAAACAAAACCTAAAAAACTCTGACGAGATCCCCAGTTCGCTGGGAGGCCAAAGAGTTAAAATATCTTTATTTATTGAGACTTATACCACTAAGGCCTTTTTCTTGATTTTGTGCATATTGATCTCCAGTATTCTTCCAATAGAAGCTGGGGCTTTTCTTTTGGGTAAAAAGGCTAAAGCTGATGAATTTGAAACAATAGAAAGTATTACTGGCTCCCACCTAAACTCTCAAAATATACCCCTTCTGGAGGCCACTTCTAACCCTAATTTAGAAATTAATGTTAATGAAAATGTTTTAATAGTTCAAGAAGATTCTTTTATATACAACAACATGCCTTTTTGGGTGGAGGACATAGAGACAGAAAAGAGTTCACTTTCAGATAAAATAATTATTTATACAGTTAAGGAGGGAGACACCTTATCTGAAATTGCCGAGTTGTTTGATGTTTCTACTAACACGATTAGATGGGAAAACAATATTTCTGGAGAAAAAATAATGATTGGTCAAAAGTTAAACATCTTACCAGTGACTGGAGTCAAACATATCGTTCAAAAAGGAGATTCAATTAATAAAATTGCTATTAAATATGAAGCTAGAAGCGAGGATGTGTTTATCTTTAATGGTTTAAGAGAAGATAGTATTCTAAATATTGGAGATGTTATATTTGTGCCAAACGGAATAATCAAGAAAGCTTCAAGCGCTAAGTCTTCTTCAGGAGCAAGATCTTCAAACACTAGAGTTGATTCTGGCTATTATGCTAGACCAATTATTGGAGGCCGAGTCACTTCTCCTTATGGTCCAAGAAAAGGGGGATTCCACTACGGGGTAGATCTTGCCATAGATGGAAGAAGTGGGCACTCAATCATGGCAGCGGCTAGTGGAGAAATTACTAAGGTGGTAAGTGGTTGTACCGTCGGAAATATTAGTTGTGGTGGTAGATATGGAAATTATATTGTAATTAAACATAACAATGGGACTAAGACGGTTTATGCTCACTTACAAAAAGTTTATGTATCTGTTGGCCAAAAAGTTACCCAAGGACAAAAGATTGGGACACTTGGAAATACTGGACGATCTACTGGTCCACACCTACACTTTGAAATTGAAAACGCTAATGGTTCTAAGATGAAACCTCCATTTTAAAATAATTTGATTTAGATGAAAACAGCCCAACTGGGCTGTTTT
>DAOSXI010000009.1:0-8206 GCA_035380385.1 Minisyncoccota bacterium | reverse complement strand
GTTATTATGGTATTACCAAGAGTTCCTGCAATTGAGTGGATTCCAGTTATTTCTATGCAATCTTCAATTTCTAAACTTGGTAATATTTGGCAAAAAGCTCTAGCCAACATTGTTTTACCAGTCCCAGGTGGTCCAGACATGGCAATATTATGACCACCTGCCGCAGCAATTTCTAAGCCCCTTTTAGCGCTTTCTTGTCCCCGAATATCAGAAAAATCAATAGCGCTTTTTTTCTCCTTATATTTTATTTCTGTCGGCGGAGCGGGCACTATCTTCTCTTCTTCTTTATTTGTTGTTAGGTGGGTTATAACTTGCTTCAAGTTTTTAGCTCCAAAAATTTTAATATCTTTAACCAAGCTAGCCTCTTTAACATTTTCAATTGGTAAAAATACTTCTTTAATACCCAAACGCTTGGCTTCTTGGACCAATAAGAGGGCTCCTCTAATAGGGCGTAAATCTCCATTTAAAGAAAGCTCTCCTAAAAATATTTTTTGGTCAATATTGAAAGATATTTCATCGGCAGATAAAAGATAAGCTAAGGCCATAGCTAAATCAAAATAAGGTCCCTCCTTTTTTAACTCAGCTGGAGATAAAGAAATAACTGTTTTTTGATTTTGGTTTTTAGGAGATTTAAAACCAGAATTTTTTAAAGCGGAAGCAATTCGATCTTTAGATTCTTCTACCGCCTTATCTGGTAAGCCAACAACCGTAAAAGAAAAGAGAGATCCCGGTGTAATATCTACCTCAACAGAAACAATTTTTCCTTTCAGAAAATGGGTTTGAGCTCCATATGTTTTAGAAAATGACATTTTATTATTAAAAAACCACGATAGCTCGTGGTTTTTTTGTTTAATCTTTATTCATACAATTTTTACAAGTCATGGCTGAGGGGTTGGCTTCTAAGCGATCGGCCTCAATTTCTTTTCCGCAAACCTCACAAATACCATAATCCCCACTCTCAATCTTATCCAAAGCTTTTCGGATGTCTTCTAATCTTTCTTCTAGTGAGTCTAATTTGATTGATCTTTCGTGATAATCAGCTGATCTTTCCGCCAGGTCAGCTTCATCTGGAACTTCTTGATTGGTTGTTTCGTTGTCTGGAGTAGCTTCCCAATCTCCTGTTTTGTCAACAACCCCTAATTCTCCTAGTATTTCCTCTAACTGCTTTTTTTCTTCAAGTAATTTTGTTTTATATTTTTCGGTGTCCATTTTTTAAATTGATTATTTAATAATTAATCTCGACTATTATTTTAGCACCTTGTTTAGAAATAACAAACTTATAAATTTTTTGTTAAGATTCTATCAATAATTTCAGACAGGGCTTCTGCGCTAGTGGTAATAACAAAACTGTTTTTGTTAACAAAAGAGTAGTAGATTAAACCCTTGCCGTACGGGTCTCTCAAAACACGAACATCTTTGTTTTTGATAATTAAATCCCCCCAACTTCCATAGGAAATAGCTAACTTGCCTTCTGGTAATTTTATTTCAAAGAAAAATAATAAATCAGAAAGCATTGTGTCCTCCCAGTTTAGCATAGAGGCATAGGCTTGATTGTAGTTATTTGTGTTTGCTTCAAGGATTAAAAATGGAGCAGTCTCTTTGATGGTTTGGTTAATTTCATATTTACCAAATAAATAGTTTGATGATAGCGCTCTAAGCAAAGAATCTGGAACTTTGACATTGGCTAAGGATAGTAATTCGGCTGGTGAAAGAAATTCTTTTTGCTCACCAACTTCTTTAACAAAAAAGAAAGTTTTAATTATTCCAGATAGACTACCCTCTTTTTCCTTGATTGTTGTTATTAACTGAATAAAATTTTCTATTGAAGAGGTTTCAATAATTTGGTTAGAATCGTAAGACAAAAATGACTCAATCCTACTTTCCACCGGAACAACAACTTCTTCAGTTTTTCTAAAAAACAAAAAATAAATAGTTGCACCAGCGATTACTAAAAGCAAAATTCCACCAAGCAAAAAAGCTGTCTTAGTAAAATTTGTTCCCTCAGCTTTTTTTTCTTGTGCTTCTCTTTCCCTGCGAGCTTTTTCTGCCAAAGCTATTTTAATAACCGAAGCCTCATCTTGTCTAATAGCCTCAGCCATATCAGAGGTGTAAGTTCTCAAAACTTTAGCTTTTTGTTTGTTGTTTTCGTTGTCCATACTAATTATTTAGACTTTCGCCAAACATAATTAGATCTAGGGCTCCTTCTTCTTGAAAAAATCTTGGTTTGCTTCTTTAATAGACAAATTAAGTCTTCCTTTTTCATCCAGTTTAATAATTTTAATTGGAACCCTATCTCCTTCTTTAATAATATCAGAAACTTTCTCAACTCGGAAAGGAGCTAACTCTGAAATGTGGACTAACCCTTCATTTTCATAACCAAAACGGACGAAGGCCCCGAAGTCCATAATTTTTACAACCTCACCCTCTGTTTGCTCGCCAACCTTCCACTCTTTTGTCATATCTTCAATTATTTTAACAGCTTGCTTGGCATCATCTGTTTTACCAGTAACAAAAACAGTTCCGTCTTCTTCAATTGTAATTTCTGTGTTGGTTTTTTCCCTGATTCCATTTATATTTTTTCCACTAGGTCCAATGACTAGCCCAATCTGGTCTTTGGCTATTTTGGTAGTCATTATCCTTGGAGCACTTGGAGAAATTTCTGGTCTAGGACTAGGAATTTCAGCTAAGATTGTATTTAATATTTGCATTCTGGCTAAACGAGCTCTTTCTAATCCCTCTTTTAATATTTTAACAGGAATACCCCCTAGTTTAATATCTAATTGAATAGCCGTAATTCCATTTTTTGTTCCAGCGACCTTAAAGTCCATGTCTCCATAGTGGTCTTCTGGGCCTTGAATATCTGTTAGTAATACATATTTATCTTTATCTTTTTCGTCAAGCATAAGACCAATAGAAATACCAGCTACTGGTTCTTTTATTGGCACACCCCCATCCATTAAGGCAATAGTTGAAGCACAGATTGAAGCCTGGGAGGTTGAACCATTGGAAGCAACAGATTCAGAAACAAGACGAATAGTGTAAGGAAAATCTTCTTTGTTGGGTATGACAGGAATTAAAGCTTTTTCTGCTAAAAACCCATGACCTAATTCTCGACGGCCAACCCCACCGACTCGGCCGGTTTCACCAGATGAATATGGAGGGAAATTGTAATGATGCATAAATCTTTTTTTGCTCTCAGCTTCCATCCCTTGAATCAATAAATTATCCTCTGGTCCGCCGAGAGATAAAATAGAGATAACATGTGTTTCTCCTCGGTAAAATATCCCAGAACCGTGTAATATTTCAGAGATACCACCAGCTTGGGCATAGAGTTTTCTAACTTCATCTATTTTTCGTCCATCGGCTCGAGCTTCTTTTTCTAGGGCCATTAAATGAAACTTTTGATCTAGATATTTATGTAAATAATCTTCTGCGACACTCTTCTTGGATTCGTCTTCTTCATCTTTGTATTTTTCTTTTAATATTTCTTTCCAGTCATTTTCGGCTTGCTCGGCAATTTGTTTACTTTCTTTGGAGAAAAGTTTTTCATCTAAAAGAGGTTTAATCTTTTGTTCAAAAAGCTTAATGTCCTCGGGGTTAATTTCTGTTTTAGAAAAAACAATTTTTTCTTTAGCCAGTTCTGCTTGGAGTTTTCTTTGAAAATCTTCCCATTTAGATATTTCAGCTGACGCTAAATCAAAACATTCCCCAATTTCATCTTCTTTGGCTTCAAAAGACATAGCCTCTATCATGTTGATAGTTTTTTCTTTTCCGCAAACTAGTAAATCAATATCATAGGCAGGTTCATTGTTGTTGGGAATATAGTGATTTATTTCTATGGATTCTTGGCCCTTGGTTTTTCCGACATGGACAGCACCAACTGGTCCAGCCCAAGGGATATCAGAAACAAGTAAGGCTATTGAAGCAGCATTAATACCTAAGACTTTCGGATCAGCTTGACCTACAGCGAAAACTGTAATAATGACTTGGACTGCATTTTTTATAGATTGATCAAAAAGAGGTCTAATCGTTCGGTCAATCATTCGTGAGGCTAAAATAGCTTGATCGCTTGGTCGTCCTTCTCTTTTATTATATTGACCTCCTAATATTTTTCCGGAGGCGTAATGTTTTTCTAAATACTCAACAGTTAAATTGAAGAACCCCAAGTTTTTTTCTCCACTTTTAGAGATTACAGCTGTTGCCATAACAACGGTTCCCTCGCTTTTTAAAATAACTGATCCGTTAGCTTGGTCGGCTAAATCAGTAAAAGAGGCGGTGATTTTTTGTCCACCGATTTCTATCTCATAATCTTTTTTTTGCATACTAATATAGGACTAATCTCAAGACTCTAGTTTTGAAACTTATCGTTTCAACGCTAACTGTCCGGAGACTAGTCAATTATCTTTTAATATCTATACTTATAACACAAAAAGGTAAAATAAAAAAGCTTATTGAAATGATTTTTGTGCTATAATAATCTTATTAAAAGGATAATTTTTAATCAGATATGTTAATACCAACAGTTATAGAAAAATCACAATTTGGCGAAAGGGCTTACGACATATACTCTCGCCTTTTGAACGAGAGGATTATATTTTTAGGTGGCCCGATTGATGATAATGTGGCTAATGTTGTGATTGCCCAATTATTATTTTTAGATCACGAAGATTCAAAGAAAGATATTCATTTATACATCAATTCTCCAGGTGGAGTGATAACATCTGGCCTTGCAATTATTGACACCATGAATTTTATTAAAAGTGATGTTTCAACAATTTGTGTTGGGATGGCTGCTTCCATGGGTGCTCTAATTCTTTCTTCTGGCAAAAAAGGCAAGAGGTTTGCATTACCAAATTCTGAGGTTATGATTCACCAAGCGGCAGGTGGGGCCGAGGGGCAAGCAAGTGATATTGCCATTAATGCTAAACATATTCTTCGGACAAAGGATATCTTAAATAAAATTTTAGCTGAAAATACAGGCAAGAAGATGGATCAAGTAGAGAAAGATTCTGATCGCGATTACTGGATGACATCAGATGAAGCCAAAAAATATGGAATTATAGATGAAATAATATCTAAACCCAAGATTAAAAAATAAAAAACTCAAATAACAAACAGCCCCGCGGGTTACCGCGGGGCTATTTGTTTCTACCAGAACTTTGCCAATTAATTTTTTAAATTTGACTTTCAGTAATACAATTTGTTACAATATAACAGATGAGATCAATAGTAAATATTTCAATGCCCCCTAATTTAAAAAAAGAAGTGGAGCAAATAATAAAAGAGGAAAATTATGCCTCAGTTTCTGAGTTTTTTCGTGACGCCATAAGGACTTGGAAAGAAAATCAAATATATAATGAGATAATGCAAAGCGAAAAAGAATTCACAAAAGGAAATGGCCGAGTCTTAAAGTCCTTGAAAGAATTGAGGTAATTTATGAAAATAGAATACTCTCCAAAATTCTTTAAAAGATATTCAAAATTACCCAAAGAAGTTAAAGTTTTGGCTGAAGAAAAAGAAAAAATTTTTCGCAAAGATTCATTTGACATTAGGCTAAAAACACATAAATTATCTGGAAAATTAAAAAATTATTGGGCTTTTTCGGTTAATTTTAATACAAGAATAATTTTTTCTTTTAAAGACAAAGATTTAATTAGATTTCACACAATAGGAGATCATGATTTATATAAATAGTAATAGCCCCGCGGGTTACCGCGGGGCTGTTTGTTTACAATCACTACCCTAAATTAAACTGTAAACAACAGAAAATCAAAATCTGGACAAAACTATCTTTTTAGAGTATTATATTAATATCGAATTTTAGAAGTTATATTGAAATGTTCGCTTTTTTAATGCAGTTACGATTATTTTTTATGAACCATACATTTATTTATAGACCGTTTTTGGAAAATCTAAATATTGTTGTTCGGCCATAAAGCCTGTGTTTTAAAAGCGGCAAAAAGTCGCTATGAATTTAACAATTATTTTATCAATTGCCGGATTAGCACTCGGTGCTTTTATCGGTTATTATTTACGCCTAGTTATTTCTTTGGGCAAGAAGGGTTCAATGGAGCTAGAGATCAAACAAATCATGCTAGCGGCCAAAGAAGATGCCCAGAAAATAATAGACCAAGCCAAGAAAAAAGCTGAAGCTCACAAAGAAGAGCTAGATAAAGAAGCTAAGAAAAAAGAAGAAGAATGGAAACAAACGGAAAGTCGTTTAATTAAAAAGGACGAGCTTTTAGATGCTCGTCAGGTTGAAATAGACCACGAGGTTGAAAAAATTAAATTAAAAGTAGAAGAGATTAAGAAAATTAAAGAAAGGGTTGATGGTATGGAGGAAGAGAAAGAAAAAGAACTTGAAAAAATTTCTCGTTTATCTGTTGATGATGCCAAAGAATTATTGTTTAAAAACATTGAAGAGAGATACGAGGAGGATTTATTAGTCAGGACTCAAAAAATGGAAACTCTTAACGCTGAAAAGCTAGATCGTAGGGCCAAAGATATTTTATCTAGTACCATAAATCGCTTAGCTTCTTCTACGGCTAACGAAATGATGACCACTTTGGTTAATATTCCAAACGACGACATCAAAGGAAAGATAATTGGTAAAGAAGGAAGAAACATTAGAGCTTTTGAAAAAGAAGCTGGAGTTGAGTTAATTATAGATGAAACCCCAGGGGCTATTGTTATCTCTTCTTTTGATCCGGTTCGCCGACAAATCGCAAGACTAGCTCTAGAAAACTTAATTTTAGACGGGAGAATACAACCAGCTAAAATAGAAGAAGTTGTAGCTAAGGCTCAAGAAGACATTAATAAAATAATTAAAGATAAAGGGGATCAAGCTGTTTACGAATGTGGCGTCTTTAATTTAGACCCAAGGATAAGTGCTATTGTTGGACGACTCTATTTTAGAACTTCTTATGGACAAAATGTTTTACAACACTCTATTGAGATGGCACACATTGCGGGAATGTTGGCTGAAGAATTAGGGGCTGATGTTCAAATAGCAAAAGCGGGAGCTTTGGTTCATGATATTGGAAAAGCACTAGATCACGAAGTCCAAGGGACACATATAGATATAGGTGTTAGGATATTACAAAAATTTGGAGCAGATCCAAGAATTATTACTGCTATTAAAAGTCACCACGATGATTGCCCACATGAATCTATTGAAGCGGTAATTGTTCAAACAGCTGATATAATTTCCGGTGGACGACCTGGAGCCAGAAGAGATAGTGTTGAAAACTATATTAAAAGGCTACAAGAATTAGAGGGCTTAGCTAATAGTTTTCAAGGTGTAGAAAAATCATATGCCCTATCAGCAGGGCGAGAAATAAGGATATTTGTGACTCCTGATAAAGTAACAGACCTTGAAGCTAAAGAAATGGCTCGAGATATAGCTAAGAAAATAGAGCAAGAATTGACTTACCCAGGCGAAATAAGGGTCACAATGATAAGAGAAAATAGAGTCGTAGAATACGCTAGGTAATTTTTGTTAAACACAAATTCTCTTTTTGTCAAAGACTAAAAGTCCTTGCTTAAAAATGCCCTTAGTATATAATAGTATTATACCTATTTTATTAGGGATCGTTTAAAACGGTCGAAATTATTCAGTAAGTTCTGGTCTAGTTTTTTAATTTTTGTAATATTAAAATTAAAAATCGAAAACCGGCAACTAAGTAATATGAATAAGCAAGCATTAGTAGAACTCGTTCACGGTAAACTTGGTGGAACCAAGGTTCAAGCTGAGGAAATCGTAAACGCAATATTTGATTCTATCGTTGACACCTTGAGAAAAGGTGACGATGTTTCAATCGCCGGTGTCGGAATCTTTTCTGTAAAAGAAAGAGCTGCCAGAATGGCTCGCAATCCTAAAACAGGAGAGCAAGTTAAAGTGGCTGCTACAAAGGTTCCAAAATTTAGAGCTGCTAAGGCTCTTAAGGATGCTGTTAAATAATTTAGCTTTAGCTAAAACTAAAAAGAAAAATCACTCTATTCTATCCATGAGTGATTTTTCTTTTTAGGTTGTTGTTTTTATTAATAAATATGATAATATAAAAGAGTTTAACCGAGGTGTAGTGTAACGGCTAACATTCCTGTTTTGGGGAGATTTTTGAAAATTTTGTCGAGGTGTAGTGTAACGGCTAACATTCCTGTTTTGGGAACAGGCGACTCCGGGTTCGAATCCCGGCACCTCGACAAA
>DAOSXI010000008.1:0-11920 GCA_035380385.1 Minisyncoccota bacterium | reverse complement strand
CTTTTTGGTTTTGCTACGGACACTTATGACATTTTGGGTAAAATTAAAGAAAAAGATTTAATAAAGATAAAAAGAGAAAAAATTAAAAAAGATATAGAAAATGAATTAAAAAATTTTAAAGGGAAAATAAAACAAAAATATCCAGCCTATTCCTCAAAGACAGTTAAAGGTAAACCTCTATTTTATTACGCCAGAAAAGGGGAGGACATAGAACCACCAGAAAGATTAGTAGAAATTAAAAAAATAAAGTTTTTGAAAATTAAAAAAATAAAAGGTCAAAAACTTATTCAAGAGATCAATAAAAGGATAAGCAAAGTAAAGGGTGATTTTAGACAAAAAGAAATAAAGAAATCCTGGCTAGATAAAATAGACAAAAAAGAATCTTATTTTATAGCTAGTTTTAATATAAAATGTAGTAGTGGAACTTATGTTAGAGTATTGGCTAATACTCTCGGTCAGAAAATAAAAATGCCAGCTTTAGCTTACAAGATAGAGAGAATTAAAATTGGAAAATATAAGATAAAAAAATAAAAATACCGACCCAAACCTATAGGTTTGGGTCGGTAAAGAAATCTTTTAGAAAGTCTTTAAAAGGATGGTTAGTACCAATATATTTTTTATGTTATAATGCAAGAACAGATGTCTTTATTTAATAACCTGACAGAAGAAGATAAATCCTTAGCCGTTGACAAAATAATGAAAGGGAGTATGCCCAATCATGATTTTTTTATGATGGTTATACTTTCTGTTATTATGGCCACGCTCGGTCTTTTGCTCAATAATTCTGCTATCATTATTGGTAGTATGTTGATTGCTCCGGTTCTTTATTCTATTTTGGGACTATCTTTGGGCTTATCTATTTCAGACTCTAAATTAGTAACCAGATCTTTTTATTCAATTCTGAGAGCCATGCTTTTTGCCATAATTGCATCTGTCGTTGTTACTCTTCTTTTTCACAATGTTGTAGGCAGGGAGATGAATAGTGAAATTTTATCAAGAACAGCTCCTTCTTTGCTTTATATGTGTGTTGCCATTGTCGCAGGGCTAGCAGCATCTTTCGCCTCAGTTAAGCCACAATTAGGAGAAACTCTTCCCGGTATAGCTATATCAGTTGCCATTATTCCACCACTTGCTGTTATAGGAATTGGTCTAGCTAAATTAAGTTGGCCAGTTATTAGTGGCTCACTTTTGCTTTTCATCATAAACATTATTGGTATTATTTTTGCTAGCATGATAACTTTTTCAATGATGAATTTTTATGTTAAAAGAAAGATGATTAGAAAGGCGATTAAAGAAGAAGAACAAGAGATTAAAGCCGAAAAACAAAAAGATAAAGAAGAAAAAGAAAAAAAGGAAGAAGAGAAGGACAGAGAAGAGAAAGAAGAAAAAAAGTAAAACTAATTTTAATATTATGCTTAATCAAGGTCATATTTGGGAAAAAGAATATAAGAATCCTAAATTATTAACCAAGAAAGACAAACCGCAAGCTGACACTTTGCGTTTTTTTAAATTTTTAAAAAAAGAACAAGGTTATAAATTAACGGGGCGAACAATTTTAGATCTAGGTGCTGGCACCGGCCGAAATGCAAATTATCTAGCCAGTTTAGATAATCAAGTCATCGCTTTTGAGATATCAAAAGAAGCCCTAGAAATTGCTAAACAGAGAGCTAAAGAAGATGGGGTTTTTGTTGATTATCGCTTAGCTGATATTGGCCAGCCGTATAACATAGAAGACGAAAGCATTGATCTGGTGTTAGATGTTACATCGTCTAATTCTCTAAACGGGAAGGGAAGAGAAATATATTTGAGGGAAATGAGTAGGGTTCTTAAGGGAGATGGTTATTTATTTGTTCGAGCCCTGTCTAAAGAAGGAGATAAAAATGCCCAAAATCTATTAAAGAACAATCCGGCTAAAGAAAAAGATACATATATAATGCCCGACATAAAACTAATTGAAAGGGTTTTTTCTCGAGATGATTTTATAAAAACATACGAATCTTATTTTAAGATATTAAAATTAGATAAAAAGTCAGGCTATACTAATGTTGGAGGTCGTCTTTACAAAAGAAATTACTGGTTAGCTTATATGCAAAAATAATTTCCCACATGTCGGACATGTGGGAAAAGTGATATACCAAAATATATGGCAACAAGAAAAACCCCATTTATAAAAGGAGAATATTATCATATTTATAACAGAGGGAATAGTAAGCAGAAGATATTTTTAGATGAATCTGACTATAAACATTTTACCAAATTGCTTTTTATTTGTAACTCTAAAATAAATTTTAAATTTAGAGATAATATTGTTGACCCCAAAATAGATGCTTTTAAATTTGAAAGAGGAGAGCAGATTGTTTCCATTGGGGCTTGGGTTTTAATGCCAAATCATTTTCATCTTTATTTAACAATAGACCCCGAGAGGTCTGATATGTGGGAAAATAATGAGAAAAATTACATATCTAAATTTATGAGGAAGCTCTCAACTTCGTATGTAAAATATTTTAACAAGAAATACAACAGAACCGGTGGTTTATTTGAGGGTTCTTTCAAAGCCGTGCATATCAAAGGAGACAATCAAGCCAAGTATCTTTTTTCTTACATTCACCTAAACCCCGTAAAAATTATTCAAGAAGATTGGAAAGAGGAGGGGGTAAAAGACATTAAAATGGTTCTAGAATTTTTAGATCAATATAAATGGAGTAGTTATCTTGATTATAAAAATATAACTAGAAGAGAAAGCAAAATACTTAACACTAGAAATTTCCCTGATTATTTTAAAAACATTGAAGATTTTGATAACGAAATCTTAGGATGGTTAAATTGTAAAAAGAAAGTTTAATTTCCCACACGTCTTTCCCACATGTCGGACATGTGGGAACGCTCCCACATGTCCGACATGTGGGGAAAATAATCGTGTTGTTTAATGGAGGTTTTAACAGTATAATAATTATATGTTTAATGAAGATTTTGAAAAAACTCTTAATCAGCTAAACGATAAACAAAAACAAGCTGTTGATACTATAGAAGGCCCAGTAGTGGTAGTGGCTGGACCAGGGACCGGTAAGACGAAGATTCTAACCGTTCGCATTGCTAACATCTTAAAGAAGACAGATACAAGTCCAGAAAATATTTTAGCTCTAACTTATACCACGGCCGGAGTTATTTCAATGAGAGAGAAGCTTATTGAGATTATTGGCGATAGGGCTTATCGAGTAAATATATTCACTTTCCATGCTTTTTGTGAACATATAATTAAAGAATTTAGTTTTTATTTTGAAAAGCTAGAGGGCTTTAGGGTTATAGAAGCTTTGGAAAGAGTAGAGATTATAGAAAACATAATTGATAAAAATAATTTTGAGCATTTAGTTTCTTTTAACGATAAGTTTTCTTTTCTAAACAAAATAGCTAAAGGTATTTTGGCAATTAAAGGAGATGGATTATCACCCCTAGATTTTATCAATTCTTTACCAACTTGGCAGAAAGATCTTTTAAGTGACGAAGATATTTACTACAAGAAAAATTCTAAAGATTACAAAAAGGGGGATTTAAAACCAGCTGAAAAAGAAAAAATAGACAAAAAAATTGCTAAAGCCGAAGAATTAGGAATTATCTTTAAAGCTTACCAAGAGGAGTTAGAGAAACGAAGTTTATATGATTTTTCAGATATGATTTTAATTGTCCTTAGGGAGCTAAAAGGAAATAAAGACTTAAAAGCAGAGGTAGAAGAAAAATATCAATATATTTTAGTTGATGAACACCAAGATACTAATGAAGGTCAAAATTTTATTCTAGAATTATTATCTGATGCTCCCCACCTAGAAGGACACCCTAATTTGTTTACAGTTGGTGACCCCAAACAATCCATCTATAGATTTCAGGGGGCTAGCGAAAAAACATTTGCTAGGTTTGAAGAATTATACAAAGATATTAAAAAAATAACCCTAACAGAAAACTATCGTTCCACTCAAAATATTTTAGATGGAGCTCATAGTTTAATAATTAAATCAAATGGACTAGAAGATTCAGCGGTTTTACATGCAAATAGCCAAAACCAAAATGAAAAAATAAAAATCAGAGAATTTTCTAATTATAAATTTGAATTTCTCCATTTAGCCGAAGACATAAGAGATAAAATACAGAAAGGAGTTTCGCCAAAAGAAATTGCTGTTTTATATAGAGCCAATAAAGAAATTAGAGACATTAAAACGATTTTTGATTTTTACCAAATACCCTATACGGTTTTTTCTAGAGATAATATATTAGAAGACCACGACATTATTAATTTAATAAATATATTAAGAGTTATTAATAACCCTGATGATGATCACCACTTAGCCAAGGTCTTATTCGTTAATTTTCTTGGACTAGATTCATATGATGTTGTTCGGATTTTGAGTAAACGAGATTCTCTTAGAGGGGAAGAGAGAAAATCAATTTTTTCAATAATAGAACAAGGAGATAATCTAAGAGAAATGGGCCTTAATAAGATAGAGCTGGTCCAAAATCTAGTTCAAAATATAAAAAATCTAAAAACCGAGTCGCTAAATAGAGATTTTCCAACCTTCTTTAAGCTTTTCTTAGACAGAATAGGTTATCTTAAATATATGCTAGCCTCAGCTGATAGTAGATCTAAACTCGTAAAGTTAGATAAATTATTTGATGAAATAAAAAAACAAGACCAAGCAAAAAAGAGATATGGCATAGAAGATTTTATTTATTTTGTTGATTCATTTGATAAATATAAATTAGACATTGAAAGCACTGACCCAGAAATTATCAATGGAGTTTCTTTAATGACGGCCCATGGTTCAAAGGGTCGAGAGTTTGAATATGTTTATATTATAAATGTCACTAGAAAATCTTGGGAATCTAGAGGGGGTGGCTGGAAATTGTCATTACCTGTTTATCAATATGATGGAGACAAAGAAGACGAAAGACGACTTTTTTATGTGGCTATGACTAGAGCCAAGAAAGAGCTAGCCATATCTTTTTCTAAAACAGATAATAAGGGAAGTAAACAAGAATATTCAGAGTTTATAGAAGGGATTGACCCACAATTTAAAGAACACCAGAATATGAGTGCTTATGAAGAAAAAAATATAGATAAATTAAACTCATTTATGGCTTTTGAAGAAAGACAGCAATCATTATTTGATCCTGATTATATAAGAGATCTTTTTCTTAAGAGGGGTTTAAATATTTCAGCTCTAAATAATTACCTTGAATGTCCCAAAAAATATTTATACAAGAATCTTATTAGGATTCCAGATGTCTACTCCACGAATTTAATTTTTGGGAGTATAGTTCACCGAGCCTTAGAATTATTTTTCAAAGATGTAGATAAAGAAGGAAAAATTTTACCTGAAAATGTTTTGTTAGAAAAATTTGAAATAACCCTAAAGAAAAATATGCTTAGTTTGTCTGAAGAAGAAAAAATTAGGCAAAGAGGGCGGAAGCTTCTATCCGATTATTACGACGAATATAAAGACGATTGGGTTTGTAAAACCAAAACAGAAGTTGGCCCAGAAAGAACTTTTGAATTAGAGGACAAACAAACCATAACATTAAATGGAAAAATTGATAAAATAGAATATCTTGATAATGCTTACGAAGGGGAAGTCAACTTAATAGATTATAAAACAGGAAAGCCATTTTCTGAAAAATCTAAAGAAGATAAGGCTAATTATGAAAGGCAGATAGCTTTTTATCATCTGCTGTTGGAATCTTCAGACAGGAAGATTAAAATTAATAAAAGCATATTGGACTTTTTGGAAAAAAATAAAAAGGGAGAATATGAACAATATACTCTAGAAATTACAGAGGAGCATTTAGACAAATTAAGACAAGAAATAAACATGATGGCTCGGGATATTTTAACAATGGATTTTTTGAAAAAAGGTTGCGGGAAACCAGATTGTCCTTGGTGTAATATGTAGATTTTTATGTTTTGTTTACGATTGGCTTTAAAAATGCTAGTATTTTAAGTATGCAAGAATATCAAAAGGGTAGTTTACACCCATTAACTTTAATAACGAATGAAGCCATTTCTATATTTAAAGATATGGGTTTTATCGTCGCCTTAGGTCCTGAGATGGAGGACGAGTGGCATAATTTTGATGCCTTAAATGTTCCGCAAGACCATCCCGCTCGTGATATGCAAGATACATTTTTTATTAAAGGTAAAGATAAGATGGTCTTAAGGACTCATACTTCCAATACTCAAATTAGATATATGGAAAATCTAGTTAAAGAAGGCAAAAAACCGCCTTTCTCTATCATTGTTCCTGGGAAAGTTTTTAGAAATGAGTCAACAGACGCGACACACGAAATGCAGTTTTTTCAGATAGAAGGCCTAGTTATTGGCAATGATATTTCTGTTGCTCATATGAAGGGAGTCTTGCTTGGTTTTTTCAAAAAGTTTTTTGAGGGAGAGGATGTTGATATTCGGATTAGACCAAGTTTCTTTCCGTTCGTTGAACCTGGTTTTGAGGTAGATTTAAAAAGAGGGGATAAATGGATAGAGCTTTTAGGCGCTGGTATGGTCCACCCAAATGTTTTAAAAAATTGTGGTTTAGATGATAAAAAATATCAAGGTTTTGCTTTCGGAATTGGACTGGATCGCTTAGCTGTTATGAAGTTAAAAATTCCTGATGTTAGATACTCTTACCAAGGAGACTTAAGAATTAATCAATTCTAAAATTATGTTAATCTCATATAATTGGCTCAAAAAATATATTAAAAACATTCCACCGGCTGAAGAATTAGAAAGCCTAATTACTTTTAAGGTCTGTGAGTTAGAAAATGTAGAAAAATTACCAAGTGGTGATGTTCTTTTTGACTTAAATGTTTTACCCGATAGAGCTCACGATCTTTTGTCGCACAAGGGGGTGGCTAAAGAAATTGCAGGATTACTGGGTCTTTTGTTTGAAGGCGGGAAGGATGAAGAAATAAAAGGGGGGCCAACAAAGTTAGAAATAGAAATAAAATCTCCTTTGTGTAGAAGATATGTTGGGCGGATAATTAGGAATATAGAAATAGGAACATCTCCAGACTGGCTTGTTAAATTATTAGAAAGCATCGGACAGAGAAGTATTAATAATATAGTTGATATTACTAATTTTATTCTTTTTGATACAGGCCAGCCTGTTCACGCTTTTGATTTAAGTAAATTAGTTAGCCCTAAGATTATTGTTCGCCAAGCTAACGCCGAAGAGAAAATAAATCTTTTATCTTTTGATAGTAGAGAAGATGATAGATTAACCTCTCTATCTTTAGAAGATTTAGTTATTAGCGATGAAGCTAAAGCTTTAGCTATTGCTGGGGTTAAGGGCGGAGAAGGTTCGGGGGTGAGCTCAAATACGACAGATATTTTAATTGAAGTTGCTAATTTTGATCCAGTCGGTATAAGACGAACGGCTAGAAGATTAGGGATTATGACTGACGCTGTTAAAAGATACGAAAACGAAATTAGCCCTAATATTTGTCTTGGCATTATGAATCAAATTTCTAGCTTGATAAAAGAAACTTGTCCCCAAGCTTCATTTGAGGAGATTGTTGATAAATATCAGCAAAAAAGAGAAGACAAGAAAGTTTATCTAGAAAGAGACTATGTCTCTCAATTATTGGGAATTGATATAGCAAAAGAAGAAATAGAAAAAATATTAAATAATTACGGCTATGATTATATCCCAAGCGATAGCGGTTGGGAAATAATGATTCCTGACGAAAGGTTAGATATTGATGGACCACATGATTTAGTAGAAGAGATTGGGCGAGTTTATGGTTACGATAAAATAGAGCCAGTTTTACCAAAAATAGAACAACAAGAAAAAGATGACACTATTTGGCAAAAGATAAATATTGCTAAAAATAGATTAATCAAAGATGGATATAAAGAAGTTTTGACATCAGTCTTTAGGGATAAGGGAAAAGTTTCTATCTTAGCTGCTGCTTCGGATAAAAGTTTTTTACGCGACAATTTAACAGATGGTCTTAGGGAAAGCATATATTTAAATATAAAAAACTTACCGTTACTTAATTTAGATGAAGTAAAAATATTTGAGGTTGGGACGGTCTTCTTAAAAGACAAAGAAGAAATTAGGGTGGCTTATGGAGACAAGAAAAATATTACCGAGAAGCCCTTATTAGAGTTTGTAAAAGGAATAGAGTCTGAAGGATATGATCTTGTCTTTAATAAAGACAGTCAAGAAAATAATTATTTTGAACCTTGGTCAATTTATCCTTTTATCACTAGAGATATTGCTGTTTGGGTTAGCAAAGAAACAGACTCTAGTATTTTAGTTGATATCTATAAAGACTTCGGCGGGCAATTATTAGTAAAAGAGCCTAAATTAATAGATAAATTTGCTAAGGAGGATAGGGTATCATATAATTACCGCTTAGTATTTCAGTCAAAAGAAAAGACCTTAACAGATGCCGAGATAGCTCCCATCACCGATGGCATATACACCAAACTTAACCAAATGGGTTTTGAGATAAGATAAAAATCTCTATGCTAAAAACTATAAAGAAAATATCGGAGAATAAAAAATTTAACTTTTGGTTAAATTTATTCCTCTTGGCCTGTTTAATAGTTCTTGGTATTATTTTAATTATTCAAAAAAGTGATACTGGAGGTAAAAAAAATATTAGCAGAGATAAGAATGAAAATTATTTACTGACCAGTCCAATTCTAGATTGTGAAAATGCTTATTCATCAGAAGTAGCCACCCTAAATCAGTCAGATATTAAAAAAGAAATATCTCGCGTCAAAGAGGTGTATGGGATAGAACAAATATCTCTTTATTACCGAGATCTAAATAATGGGCCGTGGCTCGGGATAAATGAAGAAGAAAAATTTTCTCCAGCTAGTTTACTAAAAATACCAGTTGCTATGGCTTTGATGAAATACGCTGAGGATAAACAAGGAATATTAGAAAAGAAAATTGTCCCTACCAAAGACCAGATAGCCATGAACCAAAATCAAAATATTACATTTGAGGGAACACTAGAGGCAGGCAAGGAATACACATTACTTGAAGTTATGGAATCAATGCTAAAAAAATCAGATAATTCTGCTGTTTATATAATATATGATAATTTACCCGAATATTATATAGATAATGTTTTCCTCTCTATGGGGGTTCCTTACCAGAACGCAGGGGAAGAAGTTTTTTTAAGAGTTAAAGATTACGCCGCTTTTTTTAGGGTCTTATTCAATTCTTCTTATTTAAATAGACAAAACTCAGAAAAATTATTAGAGATATTAACAAACACAGATTACAAAGATGGTTTAATCGCTGGTATTTCAGATAAAAATATAATTGTAGCCCATAAGTTTGGAGAGAGGATTTTAGGAGATTCTTTCCAGTTGCATGATTGTGGTATTATATATCATTCCGACAACCCGTATCTTTTATGCGTAATGACGAAAGGACATGATTTTTATAAGCAACAAACTGCTATCCAAATTATATCTAAATTTATTTATAATAAAATTTCTCAAAAAGTAAATTAGTAGTCCAAAAACCTTTATAAATAAGGCTATAATAGTGCTAATTTAGTTGGCATTTTAGCTTTTTTTTGCTATAATATAAGGAGCAATGGCCGAAAATTAGGGGCATTTTTAAATTATTTTATGGTAAAAAAAGAAGAAAAAAACGCGGGGAAATATGGGGCCGATCAGATATCAATACTAGAAGGATTAGAGCCGGTCAGGAAAAGACCGGGTATGTATATTGGAACAACTGGTCCGGATGGTATGCACCATTTGATTTGGGAAATTTTTGATAACTCTCGGGATGAAGCTATGGGAGGGTATGCTGATTTTATAGAAGTTGTTTTGTTGCCAGATAATTCTATTAGAGTTGCTGATAATGGCCGTGGTATTCCTGTTGATATACACCCTAAAACAAAAGTCTCAGCCTTAGAGACGGTTTTGACAACCCTTCATGCTGGGGGAAAATTTGGAGGCGAAAATAGTGGCTATAAATATTCTGGAGGTTTACACGGGGTCGGAGCTTCTGTGGTTAATGCTTTATCTATTTTTATGCGGGCTGAAATTCATAAAGATGGAGGTCGATATGTTCAGGAATATTCTCAAGGTAAGAAAAAATCTGCCGTCAAAAAAGTTGGACCAACTAAGGCTCATGGCTCAATTATTTCTTTCAAACCAGATGAAGATATTTTCAAGGATTTAAAATATAATTTAGATACAGTTATTAATCATTTAAGACAACAAGCTTATTTGGTTAAAGGGATGAGAATAGAAATTATTGATGCCAGAGATTGGGATCCTTTAACAGGAGGTAAGGGTAAAAAAGATTTTAATGATATTTTTTGGTTTAGGGAATTAGGCCTAGAGCTTCCATCAACGACTTTTTATTTTGAGGGAGGGCTTACTTCTTTAGTTAAGTTTTACAACAAAGATGAAAAACCAATCCATCCTTCAATATTCTATACAGAAAAAGAGATTGATAATGTTGGAGTAGAAATTGCTTTACAATATGTTGATGATATCAATTTCAACATTGAGCCTTTTGCTAATAATATATTCACCATAGAAGGGGGAACTCATGTTACTGGATTTAAGACAGCTCTAACTAGAATAATTAATACTTACGCCAAGAAAAATAATTTAATTAAAGAAAATGATGGTGGCTTTACAGGAGAGGATGTCTTAGAAGGATTAACGGCTGTCATATCTGTTAAGTTAAGAGAAATTCAATTTGAAGGACAGACTAAAGCTAAACTTGGATCACCAGAAGCTCAAGGAGCAGTAACTTCTGTCTTTAACGACGCTTTTTCTTCTTTCTTAGAAGAAAACCCAGATGAAGCGAAAGCCATAATAAGTAAATCATTATTGGCCTTGAGGGCCAGAAAAGCAGCTAAAGCCGCCAAAGATTCTGTTTTAAGAAAGGGGGCATTAGAAGGTATGACCTTACCGGGTAAACTAGCTGATTGTCAGGTTAGAGATGCAGAAAGTGCTGAATTGTTTATCGTGGAGGGAGATTCGGCTGGCGGAACAGCTAAGATGGGACGAGACAGAAAAACTCAAGCCATTTTGCCACTTCGTGGAAAAATTTTAAATGTAGAAAGAGCTCGCTTAGACAGAATGCTTTCAAGCGAAATGATTAAGAACTTAGTTATTGCTATGGGGACTTCTATTGGAGATACTTTTGATATTGAAAAAACTCGTTATCATAAAATAATTATAGCTACAGATGCTGATGTTGATGGAGCTCACATTGAAACCCTCTTCTTAACCTTAATGTATCGTTACTTTAGACCATTAATAGATATTGGTTATATCTATATTGCCCAACCTCCATTATTTAAGATTAAGAAAGGCAAAGAGATTTTTTATGCTTTCTCTGACGAAGAGAGAGATGCGATTTTGGGTAAAGAAGCTGAAAAGATAGATGAATTATTAGCAGAATCAGCCGAAACTGAAGGACAGGAAGAGACGGAAGAATATGAAGAATCTGAAGAAAAAGAAGAAGAAAAAGAAACTAAGGGTAAAAAATCAAACAAAATACATGTCCAAAGATATAAAGGTTTAGGAGAAATGAATGCTGAAGAATTATGGGAAACAACCATGAACCCAGAGACAAGGATTTTGAAAAAAGTAACAGTAGAAGACGCCGAACAAGCCAACCGCACTTTTGATGTCTTAATGGGTAGTGATGTTCAGCCTAGAAAAACATTTATTCAAACCAACGCCAAAATGGCCAAACTAGATATCTAAGATACTAAATAATAATAACAATTTACATTCACGATCGTGAAGTTGAGTGGTAAATATAACCCAGCTTCGCGGTCGCGGAATTGATGGTAATATTTTTTGGGACAATAATCTTTGTAGAAAGATAATGTTGTAGTTAGAGCCACTCCAAGAATAGCTTCCACAAAAGAGTAC